>SOIV01000196.1 GCA_004377005.1 Candidatus Aminicenantota bacterium
AAGGCCTCCAAGACAGATCGTCTGCTGGAATTAAGTCTTTCCCCAACAATAATCATCGATTTAAGTTAAGTTTATTTTAATTATTAAAAGGTGGGCTTGATGAATCAAGCCCCTACAATTCTATTCAATAAAGGTTTAACGAATCAACTCCTTACATTATTATGTGCTAAAGGTTTGGCGAATCAAGCCCCTACAATCTTATTCATTAAAAGTATGATAAATTATGCCCCTACGTTTTTATTCAATGTGGGTTTGGCGAATCAAGCCCCTGCAATATTAATCTTCGTCAATATCGAGTGCGGAGATTTCTCTCAACTTTTTAACAATTTCTGGAAGCTCTTCCAAAACGGTTTTTATATCCTCCTCTGTATTAAAACGGCCCAATGACATACGGACGGAGGACCGGGCAACTTCAGGCTTAAGGCCTATAGCCTCGAGAACATGAGAGACCTCCTCAGCTCCTTCGCTGCATGCAGAGCCAGTTGAGACATAGATTTCCTTTGTGGCCAGCGCTAAAAGAACGGCTTCTGCTTCAAGACTATAGAAAGAAAAATTCAAGGTCCCTTTCATTCTATTTTTCTCATGGCCGTTGAATTTCACCTTGGGTATTTTTTCCTCAATTCCCTTCTTCAGTTGTTCTGACAGCTTTGCTATCCGTTTTTTATCCTTATCTCTTCTCTCTGTCATTACCCTTACAGCTTCTCCAAAACCAACAATACCGATTGTATTTTCAGTACCAGCCCTCATTTCTCTCTCTTGAGATCCTCCATAAATAAGCGGCCAGATATCTGTTCCTTTTCGAATATAGAGAGCACCAACTCCTTTAGGTCCATAGACCTTATGAGCGGAAATCGAAAGCAGATCTATACCCAGCTTGTTAACATTGACATCTATCTTGCCAAAAGCCTGAACAGCATCGGTATGAACCAGAACTCCTCTCTCTTTTGCAATTTTACTTATCTTCTCGATTGGCTGTATTGTTCCCAGCTCATTATTAGCATGCATGACTGAAATAAGGGCTGTCTGAGGAGTAATTGCGTTCTTGAGAAAATCGATATCCACAGTTCCATATTTATCTACCGGAACATAGGTGACTTTCGCTCCCTTCTTCTCGAGATAGCTGGCTGTATTCATTACTGCAGGATGTTCAATGGCCGAGGTGATAATTTCGTTTTTTTCAGGGAAAGCATCGAGAA
Source organism: Candidatus Aminicenantota bacterium (assembly GCA_004377005.1). Classification (GTDB taxonomy): domain Bacteria; phylum Acidobacteriota; class Aminicenantia; order Aminicenantales; family Aminicenantaceae; genus SOIV01. The sequence goes on from SOIV01000196.1 coordinate 1,197, forward strand.
CTCCCCGGATGGCAAGATTATCTGCTTCAGTTCCTGATGCAGTAAAGATAATCTCAGTCCTCACAGCTCCTACGGCCTTGGCGATGACTTCCCGGGCTTCGGTGATGATTTCTTTGACTTTTCTTCCGATAGGGTAGAGAGAAGACGGGTTTCCGAAGTGTTCTTTGATAAACTGAGACATTTTTTCCACGACAGCCGGATCTAGAGGAGTTGTCGCGTTGTTATCCAGGTATATCATTTAAAAACCTCGCTTATCGTTTGATTTATAAATAATGTGGGCTTGATAAATCAAGCCCCTACAAATCAATCAAACTCCTTCAAGCTAATCAAACGCATTCAAATTAATCAAGTTCCTACAAATCAATCAGGCTCCTGCCAATAAATCAAGTTCCTCTGTTTCTCATTCGTCCAAAGGATTCATGACCAGACCGGACTTGAGTTTGGGAAAAAAGTCGGTGGATTTTTGGGGCATAACTTCTCCATTCTCGACGACTTCTCTGATTTGATGAAGAGAAACAGGTTTCATGAGAAAAATGATTTGAAATTCTCCCTGCTCGACCTTTCCAATCCCCTCGTCAAGATTCCTGATGTAGCTCACGTTGTTCTCCAGGGAAAAAGGTTCAGAGGATAAGGCTTGGAGCTTATCAATGATGAGAGAATGGAGAATAGCAACATCCAAACGTTTCCATTCTTTGGATCTATCTTCGGTTATTTCTTTCTCTAAGAGATCTTCAGACTTGAGATTAAAGATGAAAAACTTCGTAAATTGAGAAACATAGGCGGCAAAAGCATGGTTCCCGTTGAGTATTTTATTTTGGACTTCTTCAAGCTTGGATTTATCTGAAGTGTCGGGCCAGTCAACCTCAGAAATTTCAAAATAGGGGAGGAGGAGATTCTTGAGCCCCTCATCTGAAAGTTTATCCAGGCCCTTTACCAGTCTGTAAGTAGGAAGAATCATCACCCCTGGATCTTCAAGCTTAAAAAGAGTCATCATGATGTAGTTGAAGGGCTCATCGCCCTTAGCTTCTTTCTCCTTCTCGAGGATTTCTTTCTGATAGTTGAGGGAAGTTTCATAACGGTGATGTCCATCGGCAATGATCAACACTTTATCTGCCATAGCTTCCTGAATCCTCTGGATCGTCTCTTTGTTTTTAATTATCCATATCCTATGTTGAAAATTAGCTTCATCTATCATTTCTGCTCCGAGTTCGGCTTCTTGCCTTGCTCTTTCGATGGCCTGAGAGACAGTGTCTTGGTCGTCTTTGTAAAGGAGGAAGATCTGACCTGTGTTGGTCTTTGTAGCCCGTAAGAGATTCAACCTGTCTATCTTATGTTTGGGAAAAGTCTTCTCGTGGGGGAGAACTTTTCTCGAAGAGAATTCTTCAAGTTTTACCCGAGTAATAAGTCCCGTTCTTTTTTTCTTTTCTCCTTTGACCTGGAATTCCTGTTCATAAAGATAGAGAGCATTTTGATCTTCTCTGATAAGAAGACCGTCCTTCTCCCATTCATCCAGGTAAATCTTGGCTCTTTTGTATTTATCCTTTTCAGAATGCTCAGGGTCATCATCTTTTCCCAGGATAATTCTTACGACATTACAAGGATTCCTTCTGTAATAATCTTCCTGAAGAGCAGGAGGAATCCGGTCATAGGGTTCCGTGATGACCTCTTCTAGTTTTATTTTCTGACTGTTATATCGCAATCCTTTGAAAGGTCTTATTTCTGCCATTTTACCTCCGCTTTAATAATAATCTTTTTGAGCTAATTGCTTATGATGGCTGCATCATCCGCAAAAATTTAAGATGCTATTTTAAATTATTCCTAAGCTAACCTTTCTTTTAAAATCTCGATAACCTCCATAGCTGATCTTTTTTGGCCTTCCTTTGCAGCAGCGCCGATATGAGGAGTTGCAATCACATTTGGGTTATCGACCAAAGAGA
>SOIV01000178.1 GCA_004377005.1 Candidatus Aminicenantota bacterium
CTAAAATCTATACGATATTCTTATGATATTTTGTGTAGAGGCTGATAACCGGATTGTGTCCTGTAAAGCGGTCTTTGACAATCAGAGTTGTGACCGGAGCTTGAGAATTCATGGTGAAGAGCATATCATGGCCCACACAGAGGCCGATGATGACGTTGATATCGGTCTTGGCCTTGTTCAGAAGCTCAGCCTGAAGGAGGGGATTGCACCCAGCTTCAAATTTCTGCGGGTCAATTATCTTGTATTCAGGAGGCACGCCCAGTTCGCTCTTATCCACTGCCCCACAGCAGCATACTGCGGAGCAAATCTCGAATCCGTGTTTTTCAATTATTGAGGAAGCTCTGGCTGCTTCGTCGCTGAGACCGCTGCAGAAAGCTATGCCGATCTTTTTGGCACCGATCTTCTTTGAAAACTCGGCAATTTCCCTAATCCGCGGCCTGACAGGGACTGTCCTTCCTTTCTCCCTGGCTTCTTTTTCGTCGTAAGCTTCTTTTTCTGTCAGGGCGGCCTGGATATAGAAATTCTTGATTTCTTTAGTTTTGTACTTTCTTTTTACTTCCTTGATCAAGCTTTTGGAGGTTTTCAGGGGACAGAAAGAGGGGAGGAGAGATTCATCTTTTATGCCCTGCGAACAATATTTAGGTTTACATTTTGCGCATTTTGGCTCAAGCATTTTTCAAACCATATCTTAAAAAACAATAAAAGCTCAAAGTCTGATTTCTAATCTTTTATCTCGAACAGAGTGAACTCTACCTGCCGGTTACCTCTTACTTCTTCTTGACGTATTTATCGAGCCATTCAAACATCTCGGCGAGCACATGAAGGACAGACTCTCTGGCTCTGTAACCATGGCTTTCGTGGGGAAGCATGACCAGGCGGGCAGTTGCTCCGTGGCCTTTTAAGGCATGGTAAAGCCTTCGGGATTGGATGGGAAAGGTTCCCGAGTTATTGTCTGCTTCGCCGTGGATGAGAAGAATAGGCTCGTTTATTTTGTGGGCATGCATGAAAGGAGAAACTTTAAAATAAATTTCCGGATTTTCCCAGAGGGTTCTTCTTTCGTTCTGGAATCCGAAGGGCGTCAGGGTCCTGTTGTAGGCGCCGCTTCGGGCAATCCCGGCTGCTACAAGGTCGCAGTGTGCCAGCAGGTTGGCTGTCATAAAAGCTCCGTAGCTGTGTCCGCCCACACCAACGCGCTCGGGATCAATGATGCCCAGGGAATCCAGCTTGTCTATGGCTGCTTTCAGGTTCGAGACGATCTGGTCGACAAAAGTATCGTTCATGGTTTTTGGGTCCCCGACTACAGGCATTAGAGCCCTATCGAGAAGAGCGTATCCCTGTGTTACAAAGAATAGCTGTGAGTAACCTCTGTAAAAGGTAAACCGGTGAGGCGAACCTCTTACCTGCCCTGCGACCCTGCGGCTGCTGTATTCACGGGGATAAGCCCAGATCACAAGCGGCAGCCTCTCTCCTTCCTTGTATCCTGGAGGCAGATACAGAGTTCCGGAAAGCTCTATTCCGTCTTCCCTTGTATACTTTATGAGCTGCTTCTTCACTCCTGCAAGCTGCGGTGCAGGGTCTTTAAAATCTGTAAGGGCATCCCTCTTCTTCCTCCTCAGGCTGAAAAGATAATAATTAGGAGGCTCGGTCTCAGATTCGTACCTGGTAATGATCTGATTCCTGGATTTTCCCACAAAGTCCACAAAAGTCTCATAGCTTCCTTCGCTGCACTGGAATAGTCTCTTCTTTTCCATCGTCTTTAAATCTAGCCTGTCGAGAAAAGGCCTGTCCCCCTTGGGGGAAGCGCCGCTTCCGGAGAGATAAATTGCGTCCTTATCTTGAAGGAGGATCCGTTCTCCTGCAGGAGTTATGGTGTGAACGGGTCTGCCGGGGTCGTTGTAGCGGTCCTGGGTGCTCAGGTCAAATATTTTTTTTGGAGCCTTATCCGGATCGTCAACATTGATAATATATGTGGTTCTCCATCTTCTCTTCCAGTCGCGTTCTGTGAGGAAGGCTTTTCCCTCTGGTTTCAGCCATGAGATTCCTGAATAACGATGCTGAATTTTCAAAATCTCTTCCGGCTCCTCTTTAAAGGGAAAAGAAAGAGTCATGAGTTTGTCCCGGTGGGCGACTTTTTTTCCAGGATTCCCTTCGTCCAAGGCTTCGACCCAGATAAGGGTGGCCGGCTTGAGCGCCCTCCATCCAGCAGACCTCGGACCTGTGGGAACTCCCCTCATAGGAACCTCATCTGCTAAGGGGAGATCGGCCAGAAGATGGATTAGCTTACCATCTCTGTCCCATATTTCTAAAGTATGGGCGAAAGAATAATAAGGGACGCTGTAAGAATAAGGTTTTTTTATCCTGTAAACGAGCAGCAGATTTCCGTTCGGGGATTGATCGGCATAACGGTATATGCCGGGACCGCCAATCTTTCTGCTGCTGCCCGAGACAACATCTATTTCCACTATTTGGGATGTGGTGTAATAGTCGAACAGCTTCTCGTCATAGGCGTCTTTCAAAAGATCCTGGTAGGTCCATACCTTGGAGAATTTTCTCTTTGTCTCCTGGATATTGGGGCCGACCGGGACTTCTGGTTCTCGGGGAGGATTTCCGCGGTTTTCCAGGATCGTGTAGATGAGGAGATGGCGGTTGTCTTGAAGCCATGTAAAACCAGAGTTTATTGTGGCATTGATTATTGGTCCGGTAAGAGCTTTTGCCTTTCCGGTTTTTGTATCAGCTACCCATAGTTCAACTCCTTCATCCGTGTAGCGTGAGAAAGCTATCCGGGAGCCGTCAACAGACCATCCGGGATAACCGAGTTTTGCCCCTTTGGGAAGAGCGATTCGCTTTGTTGACCCGTCTTTTATCGACTTGATTGTGAGGCCTGTGTAAAAGGTTGTTTGCTGGCGGCTGTTATACAACGGTGTAATTCTCATCCCCGCCAGCCTGAGCATGGGTTGAGCCATGTAGGCAATAGAAGGCATGGGTCCGTATTCTGCAAGGAGCATTAAATCGCCGGTTGGGCTAATAGTAGTGCGGGGTGCACGAAGTGCATCCACGATATCTACCACCTCTTTGGGCGGCAGCTTATAGGGTTCTTGAGCAGAAAGGGGGAAGCTCGAGAGAAAGATGA
>SOIV01000093.1 GCA_004377005.1 Candidatus Aminicenantota bacterium
CGATCTTCGTTTTTATTCTGCCTGGCAGAGCGCTTAGAACCGGATTTAAGCCTGGACCATGCCCTGCATAGTCACTCCACCCATGGATGCAGACACCGATGGTCACGGCGCCTTCGTATCTCCCGCGACCGTAGTAGTCGTAATGGTCCCTGATCGCTACGAGGTCTCCTAGCTTGATCTTCTTAAGGCCATATTCCTTAACAATTTCCGGGCAAGTCGTCTGAATATCATAATCTATATATTCTATGAACGGGCCCCCTATTCCTGAGCCCATGATATGCCCCGGAATCTCCATCACAACAGGCACCACAAGCTTATTACCTTCTATTTTAATGCCCATTTTCTCCAGCAGCTCAGGGGAAAGCTTGTTCACTCTCACATCTTCGAAGCCTTCGATCTTTAGTCCCACGCCCTCGGCTTTGACCTGAATTTTGTCATCCAAGGCTAGATTCTCAAGCACAGTCTTCGGGAACCAGGCAAGGTCGTCCGAGCCAGCATGTCTCCCGATGTACATTCCTTTGGCTCCCTTAGCCTCGCCAGAGATGACTTTTGCCTCGTTACCGATACAGGCAAGAATAGCAATAGCGCATTCGCTGGCGCGTGGTCTATCGCGACCCTGGATGGTAACATCAGGCTCGACATGGTCAGCGCTCGCCCAGCCATAAGTTGCATCTCCGAGTGAAACAGTGTAGTTGATCGAGGCAGTTCCGATGCTATGCTTCGGCTTGCCGTCGTAGGTCGTCGAATACCCCCAGCTTCCAGCAGGATGCACTACAGCTTGAACAGCAGTCGTGATGAGCTTGTCCTTATTGGTTTTCAAAGCGGCTGATTTTTTGCGCGGAGTGGATTTCTTCATCCTTAGGCCAAGATACTTTCCGATGTTTGCTGTGGGGTCGATCCGGGCTGTTAATTTGTCAGATCTTGTAGATAGGATAGGAGTCACTCCTATTCCAAGACCTGAAATGTCGCTCGGTCCGGCGCAGACAACGCCTACGGTCGCTCCTCCTTTGAAGTAACCCATTCCATAATCAGTCTGGATATCCTTCAGGAGGACAAGATCCCCGAAACGCAGCTCGTCCAAACCGTATTTCTTAATATCAGGCGGATAACAGGTCTGAATATGCCAGTTGCCAGATAAGCTTCCACGACCCGCACCCTGGCCGACTATCTCAGCTGGTATCCTCTTGACCACAGGCACCTCAAGCTTTCCAGCCGCATTTTGAATGACAATCTTTTCCAGGACCTCAGGCGTTACACCATGAACGAATACATCTTTGAATCCTTCAATCTCAAGACCGACTCCCTTGGCTTTCACCTGAAGGGTGTTACCAATTTCAAGCTTTTCCAAGACGTCATCCTTAAAATGAACCAGCACGTAACTTCCAAACTTCCCGACGATAACGCCCTTGTCTCCCTTAGCCTCGCCTTTTAAGACTTTCACTTCATTTCCTATGGAAGTAAAGGTGAGCCAGGCGCCTCTGCCCCGGCTTTCTCCAGTTCCTGTTGTCGCAACACCCACGGTTGCCCTGTCGCCGGAAGCCCAGCCAAAGATTTTATCGCCGATTTTCAGGTTATAGTTGATACCGCCGATTCCAATCGCCATCTTGGGTTTTCCATCCCAGGTCGTGGTGTATGACCTGGAAGGCTCGGCCGGTGCTATCTGACCTTGAACCGCAATCGTAAGCAGCTTGTCTTTATTCGTCGATATTACTTGCTTTTTGGCCTGGCCTGCGGCATGAATTGTGTCAGAAATAACAAAGGCAACGCATAATAGAATGCCGAAAAGGATTAAAATTTTTTTCCTCATAACTCCTCCTTTCCATTAAAAATAGAATTCGGGATAAGATTAATTAAGATTAATAAGGCACATATGAAAAGTCAAATATATTAACTTGAACCATGATATCTTTTTTCATAATATAAGGAAAATTGTCACTGGTTTTTTTAATTAGCAATACAGAGGATTAAATGAGTATTACTGAACCCAGCAAAACATCAATTCGAGTGCATGAATTCTTCTGGCTCAAACTCATGAAAGGCTACTATCGTAGATTTGTTGGTTCTTTCGGCTTGAAGGGTGATGAAATGGTCCTCGACTTTGGCTGCGGTCCAGGTTCCACTTCAAAGTTCATCGCTCAAATTCTTGAGAAGGGAGGCGGTGAGTTGACTTGCCTCGATTTATCCAAAGCTTGGATTGAGAGGGTCAAGAAACATTTAAGCAGATTTTCAAACGTTGAATATTATGCTGAGGATATTAGAAAGTGGGGTGAGAAAAATGATTATTTTGATGCCGTGGCTATCCACTTCATGCTTCATGATATCGACAAATCAGAGAGACAGGAAGTTGTAAGAGCACTTGCCAATAAAATGAAGGCAGGTGCTAAGTTATTTATCCGTGAACCAACAAAAGAAGGCCATGGCATGCGCCCGGAAGAAATTCAGGAGTTGATGTCAAAAAATGGTTTAGAAGAAACAGATTCAAAGGCAACAAAGAGCTTAATGATGGGAGTTATGTATACAGGATTTTTTAGTAAGACTGATTAGAAAGTCTGGTTATTTACTGTTCTTTATCAGAATGGAATTTAATTGAAAGTGGATGGATAATGACTGATACGGATACCTACATACGGCAGTTAAAAGAGTCCAATCCTTTAAGAGAACCTACCCTTCGTGAGGCAATCCGGGCACTGCATCTCCCTCCGGGGAGCCGAGGTCTGGATGCAGGATGTGGAATTGGCCTTCCGGCCTTATTACTGGCAGAGGCAGTAGGACCCGCTGGGCATGTAACTGGTCTTGATATATCTGCTGAGTTCCTCCTTCATGCCAAAGAAATTGTAAATAAGTCAGGCTTATCTGAACAGATTTCCTTCCAGGAAGGAGACGTGAGCAAACTTCCCTTTGACGATGATACTTTCGATTGGGTCTGGAGTTCTGACTGCGTCGGGTATCCTACAGGGGAGCTTCTGCCACTGCTAAAGGAACTTGCACGGGTGGTCAAGCCCGGCGGCAGCGTGGCCATCCTTGCCTGGTCTTCTCAACAAATGCTTCCAGGATATCCTCTGTTGGAAGCCCGGCTGAATGCAACGTGTTCGGCGCTTATCCCCTGCGTCAAGGGAAAGAAGCCGGAGTCGAACTTTGTACGCGCTCTGGGTTGGTTCCGTCAAGCGGGCTTCGAAGAACCCACAGCCCAGACTTTTGCGGGCGACGTTTATGCTCCGCTGAGTGAAGACATCCGCACCGCTTTGATTACATTCTTTAAGATGCTCTGGGGTGAGCCGCAACCAGAGGTATCACAGGAGGATTGGGCAGAATATCAGCGTCTCTGTCAACCAGAGTCACCGGACTTCATCCTGAACCTTCCGGATTATTATGCCTTTTTTACCTATTCGATGTTTTGGGGAAGGGTTCCCGGATGAGCAGTTTAATAAGGATTGAAAAGGAGTTTTAAAATGAAAGACTGCATAGTTAAATGTTTAGTGTTGCTGATAGCTCTACTCGCTTCGATCTCCACCCCGTCTCTCACATCTTCACAAGAAGCGCAAACTATCAGACATCCAAAAACAAAAGAAGAATTGAAGCTCTACCCCAATACATATGATCATTTCCCGGATCTTCCTTCCCCGTACGCATTGGAAGACGGAACGGAAATTGTGGTGGCCTTTACTCAAGATGAAAAATACGTTCTTATTCCCGTTACTGTTGAAAACGGTAAACCACTGAATTATAGAAATAAACAATGGTATGGCAAGGGCCGGCAGCTTGAGGTTGACGCCTCAGATTTTCCGACACTTGCCAGAACTGGACTTCACTCTGAAATAGAATTGGATCAGATAAAAACAATTACCGGTCGCTCTATTGCAGAAATTACAGAGATTGGCCGCCCTGAAAGATACTCTGGTGCAGGTTTTATGAGTCATGATGAGGATATTATTTCTGTTCTAAGAGGGGATAATAGACTTGTTACTCAATTGGGATCAATTCACCCGCAAATGGCCAAGCCGTTGTTTCACGTATTCAATATCATACTCACAGTGAAAAAGGATTCTAAGCGAGGGAACATCGGAGGAATCCTGTATAATAAGAGGAAGGTATATCTAAAATTTCAGGGCGCTAAAGGGTGGCAGGAATCCATATTCAATGACGAGATTTTGGGATACTGGCAAATTGAAATGTGGAGAGACCTGGACAAAGAGGAAAAAGCATTTCTATCAAGAGAGTATTCGAATCTTACTGATGAACATATGGCTCAATTAATAAAGAAGCTCTCCCATATTCATACAGGAGAAATGGTGCCATATTACATTATGCGTTATGGTTTTTATGAAGGACACACATCCTATAGAGCAGATCCCGTCGCCATATCATTTATCTTCGGATTAAGAAGCATACAAGAAATCGAAGCTGCATTTGAGGGAAATTTAAATAAAGTACTTACAGAGCATTTTACAAAATAGAATATTTCATTAGGAAAGCATAAAAGTAAGAATTCCTGCACAGAGTTCTGATTCCTTTCCTCGATGGATTTTTAAGCTTGAACCCTGATATCTTTTTTCATATGATATGAAAATCTTTTTGAGAAGGAGATAGATATCATGAAATTATGTTTCTGTCGTTTTTTACTTGCTGTGGGCATCGTGGTGCTAGCCCTCGTCTGGGGGCCTGAAGCCTGGGCAAAATGGGTTATTGTCGCCGCCGCCGCACTCCTGGCAATCATGAGTCTTTTTTATAATACATGCTGTTGCAGGAGTCTCAAGAAAGTAGAAGAGAAATAGTTTTTTCTGTTCACAGCCAGTCTAAGAAAAAAAACAAATCAAAGGGGAGAATCTGATATATAAGTCTAAATAAAAGATTTTATGGCCTGATGACTTTGTAACGATAATAAATCTTTAAAGCATTTCCTCCTTGTCTGCTCTCTATATTTCACAAATTTTTGTCCTTAAAAAAGGACAAATATGACGGCACTGAATGATTTTTTTACAATCAGCAATATTAATAGAAACACAGAACAATTGATCTGGAATTAGAAGCATATAGATAAGATTCCTCACCAAGCACCGGATGGAATCACCTTTATTCCCTATCTGTCTTTATGTTTTTTTCCTTTGCCATCCGTAAGGGATAGAGAATGGTCTCCTAAATGAAAATAACTCTGGCATTTCAATTGGCATGATTGTTGCAAAAGGATTTATTGTGGATCAACGAGAAAAGATGACATGTTTAAAAGGCAAGGAGAATAAAATGAAAAAGGCAGTTTTACTTTTAATTGTAATGTTTGTTCTCGCGATTTCTGTTTTTGCTTTGAATAAGGACGATATTGAAGAGGTGAAAATTGGCAAAAAGTTCTCCAAAGGTTCAATGTATGTGACTGGTCAGATCGGCATTAATTCTTATGTCGCAACTGATGATCCTTTCAATACCATGCCCTTTCCTCTTGGCGCCAGTTATGAGGTTGCTCTAACGGATAATATAGGAATAGGCAGTACGGTTATGTTTGACAAATGGAGCGACTACCTGGGAATGTTTGGCGGAAAGTGGACTTTTCTAGTATTCAAACCGTCATTAGATATCACCTATCACTTTAACGTTAACAAAATGAAAGGTCTGAACCTCTTTACTGGAGTAAGTCTCGGTTACAGCATTCTTTCTGTCAGTAATGAGTTAGGCAGTGATTATATGGGCGAGCTGAAAAGTGAACCCCATTTTGCGCCTTTTCTAGGTTTACACCTTTATTTTTGGGAGAATCTCCCCGGCTTTTTTAATAATCTCTTAGTTACTTCGAAAGTATATTGGTCTGTAACTGGCGATTTTTCCGGTGTATCAGGTGCAATAGGCATTACCTACAAGATTAAATAAGCACTCCATGCGGCCCGGCGCTTGTTAGCTCGAGATAATTGTCCGTCTTACCTCGCGCATTCCAGATAAGGGACAAGAGAAGATCCAGCTACGGTTTGTATCTTGATGCTATCTAAGTAAAAAATTCAGTGATTACAATGTCGCTAAATTAATCATTTCACGCCTTTGAAATTTACTGTCTGAAAAGTTAATATAGTTTTAAGATATTTCCGGCAATAGAGAAATAGTAAGTTTTCCAATTATTTTGGCTATGAAAGTAGATTCGTATAAAAAAAACGCTAAGTTGTATGACACTTTTATTGGACCTCTCACAAGCGGCTTAAGAGCACTTGGAATGAAGATGTTTCCACCCAGAGAGGGAATGGCTGTTCTTGATGTAGGATGCGGGACTGGAATTCACCTCGAACTCTATCAAAAGGCTGGGTGCAACGTGTATGGTATTGATCAGTCTCCGTCGATGCTTCAAGTGGCTCGTAATAGACTAGGTGAGAGTGCGAATCTTTATATGGGCGATGCCTCTAATATGCCTTATCAAGATAAAGAATTTGACCTTATTGTTATGTCAACCGTCCTGCATGAAATGCGGCGTGCAGTTCGTGCGGCAGTGATCAACGAATCAAAACGCACTCTTAAAGAAGACGGTCGGATTTTGCTGATTGACTTTCATCCTGGCCCGATTCGACCTTTAAAAGGATGGTTTTATAAGAGCATAATAACCTTTATAGAGTTTGCGGGTGGACGAGAGCATTTCAAGAATTACCGCGATTTCATTGCCAATAAAGGCTTGCCTGCGATTGCATCAGCCCATGGCTTATCAATTGACAAAAAGAAAATAGTGAGTGGCGGGAATATTGCTCTGTTTTTATTACGCACAGATCAGCGTCTTTGACAAGATTAAGGTAGCCTGTTTCCATACCCTCGAGAGGAAAAAAAATTGCCAATCCCAGCCACCACAAAAGGATCAATATCCCTGTCAGCAATAGTGACCACGCCTTTTTTATTGTGATGTTTATATTGCCTGTGACTACCTTTAATTCTTACCATGATCGTTGTTTTTTTTGTGCTCAGTTCTCCCTTAGAAGTTTTTGAGGACGGAAATGTCTGCTTTGGACTGTTACTGGAAACTATCTCAAGTTTATTTCGGATTTCTCTTCAGGAAGAAAAGAACCGCAAGAACGATAAAAACAATACTTTGAATCAATAGAAACATGTTCCATGAGTAACCCTCGACTATCAGGTTTACCAATACTCCTTCTAAGCCGAATAGCAAAAAAGCAAGCGCTACGACTGACATGGCTCCAGACATTGCTTTCTTATCCTTTAAGCTGCGCATCCAGAAAGAAATGATTCCCAGGCTGATTTGGCTTATAGCTAACACCATGTGGGTTGAAATAAGAGACGGGTTAATAGATTCAGAAGGAGTTTTCAATAATTTCATTAGTGCCTCCGGGGCGAACAACCCAAACAGGCCCCAAACCATTGCGACCACCACAGGAATCAAAAGCAGGTTTTTTTGAAGTTTCATTTTACACCTCCTTTGTTTAAATAAATCAAGCAAGACAGCAAATATTAGTAGAGCATTATTAAGCGAATCTTGAAAAGAAGTATGATGAAATTATCATAAAAGATATTGAATTCCAGCCCAAAATAGTCGAAATACTCCCACAAAATTTATTAATTACATAATGATTATAAAAAAAATACTTTAATGTCAAACAGAAAACAAATCGAATTATTGCCTCATAAAGTGGTCCATAGTCCCCGGTGGCTTTCTGGACTGATGAGGGCGGAGACCTTATTAGGCAGATAATGCTTCAACGCTTGGATTTTTTGCCATATGCCGATAATTCTTCACGGATAACATGCCGGAGAGTTTCTTCGAACGACTCCCTTTTCGAATTCATGTATTCTCTGAGAGTCATATTGATGAGTGTCTGATAATTTCCACCACCTGCGGCATGTACTTGTTGTCGAAACCAGTCGAGTATATCATCATCTATTCGGATAGTGATACGCGTTTTTCCTTTAGGAGCCTTAATTACCGGGCCTCTTTTCCCTTTACTAAAATCGTATTCTTTTTTCATTGAACTAACCTCTATATTGCTTTATTTCCTTGGTTGTTGCTTTCCTTGCAGATATGATACGAATCTGGATTTTGCGCCAAGCATAGACAACCATGAGAATGCGGCCAAAAGAGTCCATACCGATGGTAATGAAGCGTTCCTCATCATTGTAGTCGTCAGGTATGGTGATGGCCCTTTCGTCTTCTAATACAGCTACAGCATCCGCAAAATCTACTCCGTGCTTTTTGAGATTGGAAATAGCTTTCTTGCTATCCCATTCAAATTCCATTTTTTTATATTATATGCACATTTGTGCATATAGTCAAATAAAAAATAAAGTAGTTGCGTCTCAATATTTGACATTAGCCTTGTGAAATCTTCAAGTTATCCTGAAATTTATCTCTCATACTTGACTTTGATCTGGTTAAATAGAAATATATTCAGTACTCGATGAAGATTAGGAGTTAAGCATGCGAAAAAGTTGGGGAGTTTTTAGATTTTTTATCATTCTGATTCTATTGACCAATCAGTTTTTTTGCACTCCACAAGAAAACAAGGGAGTTGTTGGCAAAAACGGAATGGTTGTTTCAGTGGATGAGTTCGCTTCCCTGGTAGGAATTGATATTCTTAAAAAAGGGGGAAATGCAGTGGATGCTGCCGTGGCTGTTGGTTTTGCCTTAGCCGTTACGTTTCCTGCTGCAGGGAATATCGGTGGAGGAGGATTCATGATCATCCGGTTCCCCGATACCGAAGAAGCCGTTGCTCTGGATTTTCGTGAAATTGCCCCCGGCAAAGCGACTCCTGATATGTACCTGGATGAAAAAAGAAATTATGTGGAAGAGAGGAGTTTATTCGGCCATCTTGCAGTTGGAGTTCCTGGGACTGTTAAAGGCTTTGAGCTGGCGATGGAAAAATATGGGAACCTGAAATGGGAGGATGTTATAAAGCCTGCCGTAGAGCTTGCCGAGAAGGGATTTAAGCTGAATAAAAGGAGGGCAGATTCGTTCAACCGGTTAAATAAGGAATTTAAGTGGGGGACTAAAGAATTTCTCCGCGTCTTTTCCAAGCCGGACGGGTCTGAATTCAAAGAGGGAGATATTTTTATTCAGAAAGATCTTGCCAGGTCTCTGAGGTTGATTGCTGAAAATGGCTCTCAAGCCTTTTATGAAGGGGAGATTGCGGAATTGATCGCTCAGGATATGAAGAAGCATGGCGGTTTGATCACAAAGGAAGACCTGAGCAAATATGAGGCTTTTGTAAGAAAACCAGTAACAGGAACCTATCGGGGATACCAAATTATTTCCATGCCGCCGCCAAGTTCCGGTGGCACGGCTTTGATTGAAATGCTTAACATTCTTGAAGGTTTTGACCTGGGACAAAAGGAAAGATATGCGCCTGAGACCCTGCATTTAATTGCAGAGACGATGAAATTTGCCTTTTTCGATAGAGCCAAATACATGGGAGACTCGGATTTTAGTGAAATCCCAGTCAAGCTTTTAACCTCAAAGAGTCATGCAGAGGATATTCGGGGAAAAATCGACCTAAAAAAGGCAATCCCCAGCGCTACAATGGGCGAAGAAATTCTAACAATTGAAGAAGCGAAGGAGACCACTCACTACTCGATCATAGATAAGGGAGGTTTGGCAGTGGCGACAACTTATACCATTAATGGATGGTTTGGTTCAGGAGTTGTCGCCGAAGGGACGGGAATCCTGCTTAACAATGAGATGGCAGATTTCAACATGAAACCCGGATATACGGATGATAAGGGCCTAATCGGAACGAAACTGAATCTCATAGAGCCTCACAAAAGGATGTTGAGCTCTATGACTCCCACCCTGGTCATCAAAGATGGCGAAGTGTACATGATTACAGGAAGCCCGGGAGGCAGGACAATTATCAATACTGTTTTGAATGTGATTGTTAATGTTATTGATTTTAATATGCCGATTCAGGATGCTATCGATGCCCCCAGGATGGACCATGAGTGGATGCCTGATTTATTAAGATTGGAGAAGAAGTGTATTACTGAAGAATTGATTGAGTCACTCAAAGCTATGGGGCACACTATGAAGGAGTCTTCTC
>SOIV01000167.1 GCA_004377005.1 Candidatus Aminicenantota bacterium
TCTTTTCTTTGGTATTTTCCCTGCCCGAAAAGCAGCCAGCCTGGATCCGATTGTTGCTTTAAGATACGAATGAGCAAAGGGTCAGAATTTTAAAGGTCTGACCCCATCTTTTTTTTGATGAATTCAAAGGCTCTTTCCAAAGCTTGTTCGAGATTCACGATTTCTTCTCCAGCAATCTCAACCAAAGAAGGTCTCCCTCCCCCTTTTCCTTTTATCAAGGGAGACACCAGAGGAACAATTTCTCTCATATCGATGTTGATATTCTCCGAACAGGCTAGGATGAGATGTCCCCTTTCTTCTCCCTTCAGGCCAAAGAGAACAACAAAATCACCCTTTCTTATGATGTTTAATACCAGAAACCTCACCTCTTCGGGTGTTTTATCCACAAAAAGTTCTTTTATTATCCTTTCCTTTGTTTCTTGAATGATTTCCTGAGCTTCGTACTGGGCAATTTTCTCCTGCATCTTTTTCCCTTTTCTCTTTTGAGACTTTAAATCTG
Source organism: Candidatus Aminicenantota bacterium (assembly GCA_004377005.1). Taxonomy (GTDB): domain Bacteria; phylum Acidobacteriota; class Aminicenantia; order Aminicenantales; family Aminicenantaceae; genus SOIV01. The sequence continues at coordinate 500 of SOIV01000167.1, forward strand.
AAGAGAGTTTCTCAACAGTATTGAGAATCTCCCCTTCATTAACAGTGAACCTGGTGGAAAGCTCACGAAGAATTCTGTTTTTCCATAAATAATCTTCTAAAGTCCTTTTGCCGCAGATGAATTCAAACCGGATATTGTTCCTTATTCTTTCCAACTTGAGAATTTTTATCAAGCCGATCTCACCTGCCCTGCGGACATGTGTTCCTCCGCAGGCTGAAAAATCAAAATCCGAGACCTCCACGACTCGAATGAGCCCCTTTTTTTTAGGCGGTCTTCTCAGCGGAACACTCTCGATCTTTTCTTCAGGAATGAAATAGCATTTTATCTCTCTGTCCTGAAACACAATTTCATTAGCCCGTCTTTCTACATTCTCAACCTCTTCTTCTGAAATCTTCCTTATATCCATCTCTACCGAAGAAATAGCTTCTCCCAGATGGAAAGAGAGAGTCTCTGCACCCAAGAGCTCATGAAAACTCTGGGAAAGAATATGCTGGCCCGAGTGCTGCTGCATATGGTCGAAGCGAGTCTGCCACTCAATTTTTCCCGTTACTTTAGCGGAGGATATATCCTCAGCCAGAAGGTGTATAATCCTTGCCTCATCTTCCAAAACTTTGATTACTTCCACTTCATTTATCATTCCCTTATCGCAGGGCTGCCCCCCTGACTCTGGATAAAAGCAGGTTTGGTCAAGGATTAAGGCAGGTTTTTGCTCCCAGATCACTTTTTCTACGACTTGAGCCTCAAACTCAACCTTGTAAGGACTTTCAAGATATAGCCGTTTTGTTCCCTCTTTCATTTTCACTCCTCCAAAGAAGCCAGAATACGGCGAGTGATTTTAAAATGCTTCTTGGCAACTTTATCCAGAATTTCCACTTTGTGGAGTTTGACAAGCCTTAGCCCGGCTTCGTCGACAAGAGATGATGAACCTTTAGGAAGGTCCATTCCTACATCTTGGGAGAGAAAATAAAGGCGCTTCAGGAATTCAGCTCTCGCCAGAATCGAAGCTGCGGCCACAGCCAGGTCTTCCTCAGCTTTTGGCCTCTGGATGAGCTCAATCTCCCTCCCTTTTTTCATTAGAGCATTTAGCACAAAAGACTTATCTCCAAACTGGTCAGTGACGGCAACTGAACAGTTTACTTCTTCCAGGATGTTCTCGATGGCGCGCGAATGAGCCCAGGCAAGGATTTTATTTAGATTTCTCAGCTTTGTATAAAGCTCGTTATACCTTTCAGGGCCGATAGCAACCAAGGAATGCTTGTATCCCTTTTTCAGTAGAATGGCTAACTCCCTGATACGATTATCAGAGATCTTTTTGCTGTCTCTTATGCCCAGTTCGGTAAGGACATTCTGCTGCTCCTCCGGAACGAAAACTCCTGCAACCACGAGAGGACCGAAATAGTCTCCCTTTCCAGACTCATCCGTCCCGATATGTCCCTTTTCGGGTGGAAATAACTTTGATTGCCGCATTAAACCAGTATAAATTCTTAGCGCAGAAGATATCTACCTTTAGCTTCTTTTATTAAATCCGGCCTGAATTTGGGGTCGGCAACGTTTATCAGGGCTATCGTTCTCTCCTGCAAGTTTTTTCCATGGAGATAGGCAATTCCGTATTCTGTTACTACATATTTGACATCAGCTCTGGTTGTGACTACTCCTGCTCCTTTTTTCAAAAAAGGAACAATCCTGGAGACCTCCCCGTTCTTTGCTGTAGAATGAAGGGCAATTATAGGTTTACCTCCTTTTGAATGAGCCGCTCCTCGAATGAAGTCAACCTGCCCGCCGAAGCCGCTATAGATATAGGTGCCGATAGAGTCAGAGCAGACCTGACCTGTTATATCCACTTCTATGGCAGAATTAATGGCGATCATATTATCATTTCGGGAAACATTAAAAGGGTGATTCGTATAATCAGAAGGATGGGCTTCAAGAACAGGATTATTATCAGCAAACTCATAAAGTTTTTTGGAGCCTAAAATAAAGGTTAAAATGACTTTATTTGGATGGAATGTCTTTTTGGCTCCAGTGATGATTCCTGCTTCGATGGCTTCCATAACTCCATCAGAAACCATTTCGGTATGGATACCTAAATCCCGCCTTTCTTTTAAAGCAGAAAGGACAGCATCTGGAATTCCTCCGATTCCTAACTGCAGGGTGGAGCCATCCTCGATCAATTCAGTTATAAGATGACCTATTTTTCTTTCCACCTCACTAAAAGGCTTTCTCTTAAGTTCAGGCAATTCCTCGGACACTTCAACGATCTTGTGGACCCGGGATACGTGGATAAAGGAATCCCCTAAAACACGAGGCATCTTCTCATTCACCTGAACTATTATTTTTTTTGCCTTCTCTGCAGCAGCCTTGGAAGCCAACACTTCAACTCCAAAACTCATGAATCCATGCTCATCAGCAGGGGAAAGATGAAGCATAGCAGCATCGAGAGGCATTTGTTCGGAATAAATAAGGTTAGGAATCTGGTACAAAAAGATAGGAATGTAATCGGCCCTTCCCTCGTTTATAGCTTTCCTATCTGCAGGACCGACAAACAGGGAATTATGACGAAAATGACCTTCCATCTCCGGCTTCGAGAGAGGGTCCTCTCCTAAAAGAAGAACATGAACAAGTTCAACGCCGTCCAGCTTATTCTTCCTTCGAGCTAAGGAATTCATTAAGACGTAGGGAGTAGCTGCATTGCCGCTGATGTAAACCCGGTCATGACTATTAATCAAAGATGTTGCTTCTTCAGCAGTTACCAATTTTTTCTTATAATCGTCCACCCAGCTCATTTAAATCCTCAAATGTCATAGTGTAAATAATTAATTATTGTTCCGTTCTTTAAGTCAAATAATTTCCGTTTACCTATCTATACTTTATTATACTTTTCTTTACTTTTACACCTGTTATGTTCGTTCACTGCCGCTGGTTTAGTCAAGGCTTAATGAATCAAATCCCTACCCTTTATTTTTGCTCTCAGCGCTTGGCACCTTACGTTTTTTCTTTTTTTCACTCAGGTATTTATGCATCTCAGCCGCAGCGATCCGGGCGTCGCCCATGGCAAGAATGACTGTAGCTCCACCCCGAATGATGTCTCCTCCCGCATAAACTCCTTCAATGCTGGTAGCCATCGTGTCCCAATCGACTTCCACATTTCCCCATTTTCCTACATTGAGTTGAGGAGTAGTCTGGGGAATCAAAGGATTGGGGCTCTGACCGATGGCAACCACAACCATATCCACTTCCATGATAAATTCTGAGCCTTCGATAGGAACTGGTCGACGTCTCCCTGAAGAATCAGGTTCTCCGAGCTTCATTCTCAAGCACTCCATAGCCTTAACCCGGCCCTTTTCATCCGCGATGTATCTTATAGGAGTTGTCAGGAAGTGAAACTCGATGCCTTCCTCTTCTCCATGGTGAACTTCCTCTACTCTTGCCGGCATTTCAACTCTTGAACGACGGTAGACGATGGCCGCCAATTCTGCTCCCAGCCTCTTGGCCGTTCGAACAGAATCCATGGCCACATTCCCACCGCCTATGACAGCAACTCTCTTCCCCAAAAAAACAGGAGTATCATAATCAGGAAATTCATAGGCCTTCATCAGGTTTACCCGGGTCAAATATTCATTTGCCGAGTAGATTCCCACCAAGTTTTCTCCAGGAATCCTCATGAAATTCGGCAATCCGGCTCCTGTTCCGATGAAAAAAGCGTCATACCCATCATTTTTTAGATCTTCAAGCGTTGCTGTTAAGCCCACTACAAAATTTTCCCTCAACTCTACGCCTAATTTTTCTAGATACTCCACTTCTGACTTGAGAATACTTTTGGGCAGCCTGAATTCTGGAATCCCGTAGACTAAGACTCCACCAGAAATATGAAGGGCTTCGAAAATCGTAACCTTATGGCCGTTTCTCGCCATCTCTCCGGCAACAGTCAAACCTGCTGGTCCAGCTCCGATAACAGCCACTTTCTTGCCTGTTGCTGGCTGGATTTGAGGGATATAAACATCTCCTTTCAGGCTCTCATAATCTGAGACAAACCTCTCCAAATTTCCTATTTTCACACCCTCGCCTTTTGCCTTTTTTATGTTGCAGGTCTCTTCGCATTGAACTTCCTGGGGACACACACGGCCGCAAATAGCGGGGAGGCTGTTGGTCTCTCTTATTTTCCGAACACTCTGGACATAATCACCTATCTCTATAAGTTTTATAAACGTGGGAATATCAATTCCAACGGGACAGCCCATGACACACCCGGGATTGGCGCAATCCAGGCATCTTTGCGCCTCCTTCTTGGCCAGCTTGGCATCTAAACCAATGTTAACTTCATTGAAATCTTTGTTTCTCTCTTCTGGCTCCCGTTCCGGCATCTTCTGGGAGGAGATCTTCATCCTTTCTTTGGCGGGAATAGACTTCCGCAACTCCTTCCGCCATTCCTTGTTAAATCCTGCCCTGAGCGTCTCTTTAAGCTCAGGTGACATTTCTTTCTTCTCAGCCATCTCTTACTCTTATATTTCTAAAACTATCGTGGAAAATTATTCTTTTCCCAATGACACAAAGACTGGATTTCATCATCGAAATATGACTTCCGCCGTGAAAAAAGCTCCTCCCAATCTACCAAGTGACCGTTAAAATCAGGTCCATCCACACAGGCAAATTTTGTTCTGCCATCCACTGTCACCCGACAGGCCCCGCACATACCTGTTCCATCCACCATGATGGGATTAAGGCTGACTGAGGTTTCTATTCCGTAGGGTTTAGTCGCCTCAGAACAGGTATACATCAAGTAAGTGCAGCCTATCGAGATCACTCTATTGATTTTGGATCCTTTTTTGATGATATTCTGGAGAGTTTTGGGTATATAATCCTTGCAGTTGTAGTAACTGTCCCGGGATGAAACAAAAAATTGATCACTAACAGCCCTAAGCCTCTCTTCCCAGTAAAGAAGATAATTTGCCTTAACATCTAATAATGTAATAATCTTATTCCCTTTTTCTTTCAAAGCACGGGCTATTGGGTATATGGCTGCAATCCCAAAACAACCTCCCGCCAGAAGAACGGTTCCATATTTCTTTATTTCAGAGGGCTTTCCTAAGGGACCGACAAAAACAGGAACTTCGCTTTCGGCTTCAACAAGTGAAAGCTTATGGGTGGAAGTGCCTACTACCATAAAAACCGAGGTAACAGAGCCTTTTTCCTTGTCCCAATCGGCGATTGTCAAAGGAATTCTTTCTCCTTTCTCGTCCGGCATGATGATGACAAACTGGCCCGGCTTCGATTTTTGGGCTATCTCAGGCGCATGCACCTCGATAAGATGAATATTAGGAACTAAACGCTCTCTTTGTAAAATTTTCGCCATTATTTTTCTCTTTTTATTTTTACAGGCAGCATTCCCAAAGAATGCGATTCCTGAAAAACGCTTGGAATAAGGCCACTCACAGAAAAGTCAGAATCTTCGCTCAAGAGGAAGCTGGCTCCTAAAATTCCCTTGGGCAAGGATTTTACTATCTTGACGAATCCCTTGAACTTCCCTGAGGAGGATTCAACCACGATGCTCTCCCCTTCTTCCAAATTCAATTTTTCTGCATCCTCAGGAGAGATCTTAATCCACCTGGAATCCCTGATTGCCTTCAGACCTCTACTCTCTTGACTCAGGGAAAGACTCCTGTAGTAGTCCAAACTGTAATCCAGGAACATGAGAAAAGGGTATTTTTTGCTTTTCTTATGATGTGAATCACTGTATTTTAAAGGGATAAATGATCTTTCTTTCCTCGTCTCTTCCTGAGTAAAGATTTTCTGGCCTTTTTCCAGATCGGTGTAGGAAATATTCGAAAAACTGGGAACAATCTTAATCATCTCTTTTGTGATTTCTGATGGATTTTTGAAGTGAAAACCTTTATTCCCCATCCTGCGAGCTAATTGAGTGATTATCCACCAATCTGGCTTTGCTTCTCCAAGAGGATCGATAACTTTATTGAATTTTTGAAGCCTGCCCTCTCCATTAATGAACGTCCCTTCAGTCTCGGCAAAAGTTGAGGCAGGCAAAACTGCATCAGCGAACTTAAAATTCTCATTTGTAAAACTATCCTGAATAACCAAGAACTCAAGATTAGCCTTCTTTAGATAAGGCGCCGGACCTGCCAGATAGAGGACTTTCAGGTCCCCGGATGAAGCTGCCTGAAAGATTTGATTAAAATTTAGCCCCTTATCTGAATAATTCTGCTCTATTTCGGACACACCTCTCAGGTTATTCTCCAGGCCGAGGGGAAAGAGCTGAGCCTGGGTTTGAAGGGCCAAATTCCAGAGCGCGGCCACATTCCGACTTCCCCAGGGATGTTGAGTCAGTCCCATGCCGAAAAGAAACGCCGCATTCTCTGTTTCTAGAAGAAGCTCAGATGCTTCTTTCAATTCCTCTCGAGTTATGCCCGTCATCTCAAAGACCTTGGATAAATCAAGTTCGTCAAGCGAATCTTTAAAAGAGTCAAATCCTTCAATTCGGGGATGGTCCGCTTCCTGTTCCTTTTGCAGAAAGAGCTTAGATAGAAAACTTAGCAAATAGAACTCAGTCCCCGGTTTTATCTGAAGCCATAGCGCTGAGTAGCGATTCAGAGAAAGCTCTGCCGGACTGGCAACTATGAGCTTTGCACCCCCTTTAACAGCCTTTAATACCTCGAGCCAGATAATGGGGTGAGATTTAGGAATATCTTCGCCGATGAGAAATAAAGTCTTCGCTCTCGAAATATCTTTAATTTCAAAATTTAAATCTAACTCGAGTCCGTTTTCTTTAACCATTTTATCGAAAACGGCTAAAGGAGAAAAACGATAAGAACTGTCCACGTTTTCTGTTTTTAATTCTTCGCTTGCAAACTTATGGAGGAGAAAATATTCTTCGCAAGAGACCTGGGGAGAAGCAATCAAAGCAATCTTTTTCCCTTTGAATTTTTTGAGTCTTTGAGCAACAAAATCGAGAGCTTCCTCCCAGCTGGCTTCTTCAAGCTCTTTATTCACTCTGACGAGCGGCTTGAGAATCCTGCGCGGGCTGTGGACAACGTCCTTTATCAGGAATCGTCCTTTAACACATGCCTGCCCTTCGTTCACTGCACCCTCGTCTGAGGGCTTGGAGCCTAATATCTTCTGCCTCTTAAGGTCTATTTTTAGCTCACATCCCATACTGCAGAGAGGACAGATCGTCGTTGCCCTCTCATCCGGCAAGTCTTCATACCTTATACCTCTCTCAGCTAAAGATCCTGTGGGACAAACATCCACGCAAGCTCCACAAAACTGACAGCCTGACTCTAAAAGAGGTAGGTCAAGTACAGTTCCCACCACAGCCTGAGAACCTCTGTAGACAAAGGAAACCGCCGACGCTCCCCTCACCTCCTGGCATACCCTTACGCATCTTCCGCAGAGAATGCACAGGTTGTAGTCTCGATCAAAGAAAGGGTCTCCTTTTTTTACTTCTAAATTTCGATAAACAGATGGGAATCTGACCTTATCTATCTTTAAAGTTTCAACTACATCCTGAAGCTCGCAGCGTCCATTATTAGAACAAAGGACACAGCCAGTGACTTCCCCCACTTTACGAATAGTTGATTTATATTCATCACAATTCTCTTTTTCGCTGCAAATAAGGCAAGCATTCGGATGTTCAGAGAGAATGAGTTCCAGAATTTCTCTTCTTAATTCTTGGAGTCTGGGAGTTTTTGTCTTTATCTCCATCCCGTTTTCGACATAGGTACTACAGGATGGAGGATAGCCCCCTTTTTCCTTAATCTCCACGATGCAGAGTCTGCAACCGCCGAACGGAGTTAACTGAGGATGGTCACAGAGAGACGGAATAAAGATGCCTTTTTCTCGAGCAACTTCTAAGATAGTTCTTTTTTCCTCAACTTCAATTTTTTTTCCGTCTATAATAACTTTCATTTCTTGACTCTTTGCCCGGAAGCTTTCTTGAGAATTCTATCTCTCTTTTTGCCTGTATATTTGGAAACAGCACTGACTTTTGGAGGACAAACATCAAGGCAAGCTCCGCACTTAATACATAATTCCTGGTCAATCACATGGACTTTTTTCCTCTCGCCGCTTATGGCATCGACTGGACAATTCTTCAAACACAAAAGACATCCAACACACTTTTCCGGCTCGATGTGGTAAATGATCAAATCTTTGCAAACCAAAGCCGGACAGCTCTTTTCCTTAATGTGGGCCTCATACTCATCCCTAAAATAACGGATAGTTGTCAGCACAGGATTAGGCGCAGTCTGTCCTAAACCACAGAGAGACCCATCCTTTACGGACCTGGACAAATCAATAAGTTTTTCTAGATCCTTTTCATCTCCCTTTCCTTTGGTGATGCGCGTCAAAATTTCTACAAGTTGACTTGTTCCGATACGACAGGGAACACATTTACCGCAGGATTCCTCCTGAGTAAAATTTAGAAAATACCGGGCAACATCGACCATGCAGGTATCTTCATCCATGACAATCATGCCGCCTGAACCCATCATTGATCCAGCCTTAGTCAATGACTCAAAGTCGATGGATAAATCAAGCTGATCAGCCGGGATACATCCCCCAGAAGGTCCTCCAGTCTGGACCGCTTTGAATTTTTTATTATCTTTTATGCCGCCGCCAATATCATAGATAATTTCTCTCAGCTTGATACCCATAGGTACTTCCACCAGGCCAGTATTGTTTATTTTGCCCACCAGAGAGAATATCTTTGTCCCTTTGCTATTTTTAGTGCCTATCTCAGAATACCATTCAGCTCCCTTATTTATTATTAGGGGGACATTGGCCCATGTCTCGACATTGTTGATATTGGTAGGCTTTCCCCACAATCCTTCTTGAGCAGGATAAGGAGGTCTTTGTCTGGGAAAAGCCCTTCTTCCTTCTATGGAAGCCATTAAAGACGTCTCTTCACCCGAAACAAAGGCTCCTGCTCCTCTAAAAATATGAATATCAAATTTAAATTCAGATCCAAGGATAGATTCACCGAGCAAACCGAGACGTTTTGCCTGCTCCACGGCCATGGTCACATTCTTCACAGCAAGGGGATATTCCATTCGAACGTAAATAAAACCCAGCGACGCTCCGATGGCATAGGCACCGATGATCATCCCTTCTATAATACTGTGAGGATTGCCTTCTAGAAGGCTCCGGTCCATATAGGCTCCCGGGTCTCCTTCATCTGCGTTGCAGATGATATATTTCACATCAGAGTTAACTTCACGACAAACTTCCCATTTTTTCCCTGTAGGAAAACCACCTCCACCTCTTCCCCTGAGACCAGAAGCTTCAATATCAGCGATGACTTCCTCTGAAGTCATGTCAAAAAGGACCTTAACCAGAGCTTTGTACCCATCTAAGGCTATATAATCATTGATATCAGTCGGGTCTATGAAACCATTATTCCCGAAAATAATACGTTTTTGCTTTTTATAAAAAGGGACTTCCTCTTCATAAACAATTTTTTCTTTCGTCCTTGGTTCTGTATAAAGGAGTCTGTTTACGATTTTTTTATTGATTATCGTTTCAGAGATGACTTCTTTGATATCTTTGAGTTGAATCCTTTGGTAGAAAATTCCCTCCGGTTGAATGACAGTAATAGGTCCCCTTTCACAGAAGCCATGGCAGCCGGTGATTCTTACATCAACCGAATCTTGAAGATTTTGTTTTTTGATCTCATCCTTAAAGGCTTCTGCAACTTTTAAGCAGCCATAGGCATGACAACCTGTTCCGCCGCAGACAGTAATGCATGTTTTTTGTACCTTTCGGGATTCAGAAATTTTAGCTCTTATTTCGTCTAATTTGGCGGCGCTAAATTCATCCATCATTCAATATCTTTGTTTTTTCCTTCTTTTAGCTTCTTAATGATTTCATCGACTTCTCTCGTTTTCATCTGGCCATGATAATCTCCATCAGCAATCGCAATAGGCCCTAAGGCACAAGCCCCAACACAATTTACAGTCTCCAAGGTAAACAGATTATCCTCGGTTGTTTCTCCTGCTTCAATTCCTAACTTTCTCTCGAATTCATCAATGATCATCGGAGCTCCTCTTACGTGACAAGCTGTTCCCATGCAGATGGTTATCAGGTGCTTGCCCCGGGGCTTAAGCGCAAAGGCTTTGTAGAATGTGAGGACTCCAAATATCTCACTCTCTGAGATTTTTAATTCTCTGGAGATCTGAGAAATGCTATGAGCCGGGATGTACCCGAACTTTTCCTGTGTATCATGAAGCATGTGAATAAGCTCTCTCTGATCTTTATTTGATTCACTCATAATTTTTTCCACTTTCAGCGGCCTTTATAAAGATGAAAATATGTCTTTATAATCCAGACCAAATCTTTCTGCTATATTCTGCTTGGCTATTTTTCCACGAAAAACATAAACACCCCTCGCCAGAGATTTATTCTCTCTCAAACACTTCTCAAGCCCTGATTCTCCTATCTCAAGCAGACAGGACGCAACTAAATTGGATAAAACTTTTGTTGAGGTCCGGCTTACAGAGGAGGTGATATTAGGAACACAGTAATGAATTATTCCTTCTTCAACATAAGTTGGCTGCTCGAGGGTTGTTAAACGGCTAGTCTCAATACACCCTCCCTGGTCGATAGCTAGATCAATGATGAGGGAACCTTTTTTCATTGTCGTGACCATATCCTTTGTTATCATGATAGGAGCTCTCTCTCCAGGACGAAGCACCGCTCCTATAAGGATATCTGCAACTTTTGTCATTCGCGCCAGATTGTATTTGCTGGCGAAGAGAGTGATCAATCTACCTGAAGTTATTTCCTCTAATTCTCTCAACCTGTCCATATATCGGCCCAAAGCAATAGTATGCGCTCCGGCTCCGAGCATGCTTTTAATAGCACTTTTGGCCAGGACACCACTTCCGACTACAACAGCAGTTACTGGAGGAACGCTTACGACGCCACCGATGATAACACCTCGACCACCTTGACTTGTTTGCAGATAATGACCCGATATGGCCAGACACATCTGACCTGCAATCTCACTTAGACTCTCGATAAAAGGAAGGACTTCGTTCTCTTCTTGGACTATTTCATAGCCGATGATGGTGACTTTTTTCTTGAGAAGTTCCTCAATATTACATTTTCGGTAAACAGCTAAATGATGAAATCCGAATAAAATCTGGTCCTTTTTAACGAGCTTGCATTCCTCTTCATCCAGGGGCGAGATATTGAGAACAATATCCGAGCGTCCAAAAACCTCATCTTTTGTAAAGACAATTTTTGCCCCTTGGGCAACATATTCCTCATTGGTGTATCCAGCTTTCAATCCTGTTCCAGCCTGCACATAGACTGTGAGCCCTTTTTCCACCAGTAAAGAAACGCTGCTCGGAGTTAAGCCGGCCCTGTTCTCTATTTTCGAACTTTCGTTTATAACACCAATATTCAATCTTTCCTCCCGCTACTCAGAAGCAAGATATAATAACAAATAAATTCTTTACGAACAACAATAATCGAATAAAAAGGAGACAGGCCCCTTTTTTAGGAAAAACTTCAAGAAAAAGGGGCCCACCACGCTTTTTTCTGTCCCCTTTTATCTAAGCGAAAAATTTAAAAGTTAAAAATAAATAGAGGATATAGAGCCCAAAAAGAATAAAACCCTTTATCTTTCCTATTCGACAGCCGATTCTCATGGCTACAAGCATCGTTATCACTATCAATATCATAAAAGGAAAGGCAAAGTTTATAATGTTCAATTCAACCCTTATAGGATTGACAATGGAAGAAACGCCTATAATCCACAGAATATTTAGAATATCTGCCCCGATTATATTTCCAACAGCTATCTCCCCTTCTCCTTTGAGGGCTGCGGTCACACAGCAACTTATTTCAGGAAGAGAAGTCCCGATGGCGATGATAGTCAATCCGATTATTGCCTTAGAGATAGAAAAATATTCAGCGATGTTAATAGATGCCCAGATGACTGCCCGGCAGGTAAGGGTGATCCCGATAATTCCGACGGCAAATAGAAAAATAGGCTTCTTCAACAAGGCTAGCTTTGAGGCAGGGGGATTCTCTTCTTTCTCGCTTAAACCATCTCTTTCCTTATCATCTTTTCCGACACTGTATCTCTGCTTTCGGAGAACAAAGATAAAATAAAAGCATAAGATAGTGAGGAAAAGAACTCCCTCCATCCGACCAATTGTTCCGTTTCTTGCTAAGATATAGGCCAGGATATCGATAGAGATAAGAAAAAGGCCGGCTGTCTTTAAAATTCGACAGTTGATTAAGATTGCGGTGGGGGCAACAATCGCAGCCAGAGCAAGGGCAACTCCATCATCGCAAATGACAGAGCCGATAGCATTGCCCAAGGCAATCTCAGGATGACCCAGAATGGCTGCAATGACTGAAGCGCCAAATTCTGGAGCAGTGGTTGCCATGCCAACAAACACTATTCCCACCACCATTTTGGAAATGTTCAGCACCCTGGCTATACTCGAGGCTCCTTCGACAAAAAAGCTTGCGGACTTGAACAGGATTGCAAAAGAAACGATTAAAACAGCGAAGTAAATATAAATCATTTAAACTAACTATTTTTTGTAAATGACTTTTCCGTTAAAGATAGTCATTTTGACTTCAGTCTTTTGAATCTCGTCAGGTTGAATCTTAAAAATATTCCTGCTGAGGACAACCAGGTCAGCCAGCTTTCCTTTTTCCACAGAACCCTTTAAATTCTCAGAAAACTCTGCATAAGCGCCGTTTAGAGTATAGCCTCTAATGGCTTCCTCCAAGGAAATTTTTTGTTCTGGAAACCAGCCTTCGGGATGCTTCCCATCCAATGTCTGTCTTGTCACAGCCGCATAAATCCCACCAATAGGATCTAAAGGAGCGACTGTCCAATCTGAACCACAGGCCAGGACAGCACCTTTTTCCACAAGAGACTTGAAGGCATACGTGTACTGGCATCTCTTTCTGCCAATCTTTCTCTCTGCCCATCGACCATCATCAATGGCATGATAGGGTTGAACAGAAGCAATGATGCCAAGGTTTGCTATCCGCTCAATATCCTGGGGAAGAAGATGTTGGGCATGTTCGATTCGCCAACGCCTGTCTCTCTCTCCGTTCTGAGTGATTATCCTTTCAAAAATGTCAAGGAGAATGTTATTTGCCTTGTCCCCGATAGCATGGACAGCCACTTGAAGACCAGCCTTATCAGCCTGGATAATCCTCTTCTCCATTATTCCTTCAGGAAACATTTGAGAATGGAGCAGGCCTTTTTTTCGAGGATTGTCTGTATAAGGATCAAAAAACAAGGCAGTCGACGAACCTAATGATCCATCAACAAATCCCTTTAATCCCCCAATCTTTAATAAATTGTTACCAAAAGGAGTCTTTAATTTAAGTCGCGCGTAAATTTCAACCTCGGTTATGGGAATATACACATAAAGGCGAGCTGTCAGCTTATTTTGCCTTAAAAGCTCTTGGTATACCTCAAAATTTTCGGCATAAGCCATATCATGGGCAGAAGTTACGCCTAATTCAGCAGCATGCTTTAGAGCGACCTCAGCAGCCTTCAACTTTTCCTTGAAAGAAGGTTCTGGAATATGTCTCATTACAAGATTCATGGCTGCATCTTTCAAAATTCCTGTTGGCTCTCCCGTCTCAGGGTCTTTGAGGATTTCTCCTCCAGCAGGAGTAGGAGTATTTTTCGTTATTCCAGCTAGTTTCAAGGCCAAACTGTTTACTAGAACCATATGTCCATCATGGCGGTTCACACAAACAGGATTGTGGGGAGTGACAGGATCAATCCATTCTTTCCTCGGCAACTCAGGTGGATCAAAAGACTGATGATCCCAGTTACCATCAAGAATCCATACTCCTTTCTCGATTTCTTTAGCCTTATCATCGATTCTGGTAATAAATTCTTCCCGACTCTCCGCATCTCTTAAACGAATGCTCAAAAGAGAAAAACCCCCATCAAGGAAATGAGTATGGCTATCTATGAAGCCAGGAAGGACCAAGTCTCCTTTTAAATCTATGACTTGAGTGTTGTCCCCAATCATCCTTTTTATTTCTTCGGAGGAACTCGCTTCAAGAATTTTATCTCCTTTTAAGGCAACTGCTTCTGCCCAAGGTTGATCGGGATTGACTGTCCATACAGTGCCGTTGAGAAGAACGAGGTCAGCCATTTCTCTCCTTGAGTCTGTCTGCAAGACAAAAGCTAAAGGAAAAAATAATATTAAAATAATAACGAATCTTTTCATTCATACCTTCAACATATCATTGCCAAAATAATAGCGAATCATTCCTCCATACACGTCATTACTAAAATAATAACGAATCATTCCTCCAACTCAGCTTATAAGGTTATTTTTTTTAAATCCTCCGGAAGGATAAGCCTCCCCTTGTAGTTTTTTCTTATTTCATCCTCGATTTCAGAAAGCGGAAACTCTAATTCTCCAAAAAAATGACAGGGAATAAGACATTTGACCTTTGCCTGTTGGGAAAGCTTTCCCAGTTCAAGCGAATTAGTATGCACGGTCTGAAGGGAAGGATATTTCTTAAAAAAGCGAGAGGGAGCGCTGCAGTCATGAATCAGATAATCTACCCCTGAAGCTTCTTTAAAAAGCAAAGGATTGAGCGGCGTGTCTCCTGAATAAAGCAATTCTTTCTTTTCCTCCTCGAAGCGAAAACGATAGGCCAAGGATGAAGAACTATGTGGCACTTTGTAAGAAACACATTGCAGCGATTCTTTCAATTCGAAGTTCTCTCCAGGATTAAGGGAAACAAACTCAATCTTTGCCTTTATTTTCTCATCCCGCAAGTGGTACAAATCAAGGAGATCCTGGCAGAATTGAACAGCTTCTTTAGAGCCAAAAAGCCGGATAAGGCATTTATCCAGCATCAGGCTGTGGACAAAAGAAGGTAAGCCATAAATATGGTCAGGATGAATATGTGTCACCAATATCGAAGTTACCTTGCGGGGATCATAGTTAAACTTCTTTATCTTCTGGATAACAGTCCCCGAACAATCGACTAAAATCAAGGTCTCATCATGGTCAATGAGAAAGGACATGTTATCCCTCTCTTTGGTTGCAACGGCTCCTCCTGTCCCTAAAAAGCAGATCTCAGTCATTTTCTTTCTCTTAAAGATGAGACTCCTTTATAAAAAAAAATGCCTATAAAATCAACTCCTTCCTTGTTTATGGCAAGCATTTCTTTTTCCGAGATAGAATGCAAAATCATTGATAATGCTGGGTGTTTCGAAAACACTCCTGAAAAAAAGGTGGAAAAAGGGGCCCGTCCCCTTTTTACTTTTTCATGAATAACTCAAGTTTTGCAAGTCTGACCCCATTGACAGATTTCATCTCAGTTTGTATAAAAAGAAGTCATGACAGAAGAGGAACTTCGGGTATCTGCGCCAGGGAGGATCTGTCTCTTCGGGGAACACCAGGACTATTTCGGTTTATCCATTATTGCGGCTGCAATAAACTTGAGAATTTCCATAAGCGGCAAAAAAAGAAAAGACAGGATATTTAAAATCAACCTACCTGATATCGAAGATACTGAAGAATTTTCTGTTGAAAAAGAACTCGAATACACCAAAGAAAGAGATTATTTAAAAAGCTCCATCAACTTACTTAAAAGAAAAGGTATAAACTTGCCAGCAGGATGGGACTGTCTTATTCAAGGCACAGTTCCGATAAATGCAGGCTCTGCAAGCTCCTCTGCCCTTGTCGTTGCCTGGATAAAATTCTTGCTGGAAACAGCCAAGGACGAGAGAGCCAAAAAGGCCGATGAAATTGCAGAGTTGGGCTTCCTGGCAGAAGTGGCTGAGTTCAAAGAGCCAGGAGGCAAAATGGATCATTATGCCTCATCCCTTGGGGGTGTTGTGTCCATAAATTTTGACGAAAAATTAAAAGTCAGAAAGCTCAAAAATCCTCTGAAAGAATTTGTGCTGGCAGATTCCCTCCAGAAAAAGGACACTACCGGAATGCTTGGTTACATCAAAAATCACGTTCTTCAGGGAATAGCCGATCTTCGAAAAAAAAGAGAAGGCTTCAGTTTAAAAAACTCTCCTATTCAGGAGGTAGAAGATGAAATTGAAAAGCTTTCTCCTGATGCGAGAAGACTATTAAAAGGAACTCTTCTCACGAGGGATTTGGCTGCTGAAGGAGAAACGCTTTTCGGATCGGATGTCTTTGATCACGCCCGATTCGGGGATTTGCTTACATCCCAGCACGAAGTTCTTAGAGATTATCTCTGTATCTCCACACCAAAAATCGAGCAGATGATAGAAACAGCCCTTAAAGCTGGAGCTCTTGGAGCAAAGACAAACGGTTCAGGAGGAGGTGGCTGCATCTTTGCTTATGCCTGCGATAAAGCAGAAGGTATAGCCGAGGCCTTGGAAAAAACAGGAGCAAAAGTGTATATCGTTCATATCGATGATGGAGTAAGAAAAGAGAATTAATAACTTGGCTGGAGTTAAGCATAAATATGTCTCATTCTCTAAGGTAACTTTAGAACAGGGCGTGTAATCCCCTGTAAAAATGAATTAAGGAGAAAAATTGATAAACGCAATTCAAATAAGAAAAGGAATGGTCATAAAAGTTGAGGGGAAAATCTACAAGGTTCTCGAGGCCACTCACGTCACTCCTGGCAAGGGCCAGGCTTTAATGCAAACAAAACTTCGAAACCTCAAGGATCAAACTCTGCTAGATTACAGGTTCCGCTCAAAAGACAAGGTAGAACGGGCCTTCCTTGAAACGGTCGAGATGGAATATCTCTACAAAAGCGGAGATGAATATGTCTTTATGAACCTTGAAAACTACGAGCAAATAAAACTTGCTTCAGAAATAATTGGCGATGGAACCAATTACCTTGTTCCCAATGTTGTCTTCCTTGTAGAAAGACATGAAGAAAAGCCTGTCGGAATAGAACCTCCCTTGACCATAGACATAAAGGTGGTCAAAACTGAACCCTTCCTTAAGGGAGCTACTCAGTCTGCCAGTTCTAAGCCCGCTGTGCTTGAAACTGGCATTACTATCAATGTCCCTCAATTCATTAAAGAAGGGGAAATCGTTCGTATCGACACAAGACAAGGTAAGTATTTAGAGAGAGTAAAGAGCAAAACAGGTAGTGCTTAGTTTAAAGCAACGACCTTAAAAGGTGTACTTGTAAACACCGATATTGCCGTGGCGGTCTTTGACCTTGACTGTAAGTAGATTGTCAAATCTAAAGGGTAAGGATAATGTCAAGCTGAAATTCTCCCACTTTGAGTCACAAATTCCATCCACTGGAAAAATACTTTGCCACTCATCGGGCCTGATGAGGTATCTGACTTCTTTGATGTAAGACAGGGAGTCCTCAGCAGAAAAAGTCACTTTTAGTTTATTCTTTTCTTTCTCAGCTTTGAAATTTTTGATTGTGGGAAGAGAGTTATCGATTATAAAGGGACCGCTCGTTTTATCTGATTTTAGCTCCGTGCCCACAGGATTAGAAGGAATGTCAGAAACCACTAGCTTCAGAAAATAAATCCCATCAGGAAAAAAAAGTGTATCAAAGGCATAGATTGAATCTGTCCATTTCTCATTTAAAACTCTCCATTGTCTCTCATCTTCTCCTTTAATATAGCAGGAGAAAAGGAGAGCATCTCCATTCTCATCTGCCGCTTCCCAGATAATAGTCTGGTATCCCTTTCTTTCAGTTTTTTTTGCTATGAATAAAGACTTTTCTTTATCCTTGCTAACAGCCCGCTCAGAGATGCTCACATCCGCCCCCCATATAATCTCTTCCTGTTCTGGCGGCTTAAGATAGATCTCGTTAGGAGGAAGCACTTCTATCTTTTTGATAACAGGGGCAACATTTGCTTGAAGATAGAAAAGAGAAACTTTTTGAAGAAGAGGAGATCTCTTTCCAGATTGAGTTTTAAACATGACCTTAAACTGGACATAGCGAGCCCTGGGGCTTAAAGCCTGCTCTCCTTGCTTTTTCTGATAAGGCGGGGACCAGTTGCTCCAAGTCTTGTTAGCGTTGCTTGAATTTCCGCTGCGCGTTTGAAACTGGAGAGTGGATCCAGAAGGAATTGTGGCTTCCCATTCTATTCTCCCCCAGGAAGAAATTGTTCTAGTATCCATAACCCGACTCAGATACTCCCCACTAAATCTCTGGTCAGGATAAAAGATACTCAAATCGGACGGATTATTAGAAAGAAAATAAATTTTTGAATCATACGGAAGGAGGAAATAGACCAGTTCAGATTTTTTCTGGACGACAAGAGATATCTTTTCATCTTTATCTACAGAATAGATTCTTCCTTTGTCTCCAGTACCAAAAATAAGTTTTCCCTCTCTTTCATTCCAGAGCAGGCTGTAAATCAATTCCTCGCTGGAATGCCAGAGTCTCTTAGCTATTCCTTGTTTACCTATCTTATAAAGGGCACTTGGCTGTTTTCGGGCTAAAGAGGGAACCTCTTTAGTTCCCCGTGTGGAAGGCGATACAGTAACAGCTGTTTCTCTTATTAAGGAAACTGGAGTTTCTTCTTGTTTTGGTTTGATAACAACCCCACTAGCTGCAGCATAAATATTCCCCTCCTTATCGAGAGCGATACTCTTAATCTCCTCATGCGGGGATTCAAACAGAATGGAAGCTTTCTTTGCTTTAGAAATCCGGTAAAGAAGACCCTTCCCACCGCTCCCAGCGAAAAGGTCTCCATTCGTGTCTCTTTTGAGGCAAAGAATATGATTTTCCTCTGCTTTCAGGATTAGCTTTCCTTCTCCCTCCTTGTTTATCTCGTAAATGCCTCCATTCTCACCAACGGCAGCGAGCAATACACCTCTATCAACAAACAGTAAATCCCAGATATATTTTTCGCGTGGATTGAAAAAAATATTTCCCTTGCCCTTATCGGTGATTTTCCAAATCTTCCCGTTTGGCGATGTTCCTGCATAAAGATCTCCTTTTCTGTCCCGGGCAAGACAGTAGATATCCATCTCCGGCACCTGGAAATATAGTTCTGGTTTCCCTCCTTTTCTGATTCTGTATATCTTTCCTCCATGGCCTGTTCCAAGATATAAGACTCCATCCGGGGTAATAAGGAGTGATAAATAGAATTCCTCTTCAGGCCCACTAATTTTTTCCTCTTTAGGAGAGAGGGAAAGTATGCCGTCATAAGATACTGAGATCCCATCAAACTTGCCTTTCAAAAAGTCGTCCTTACTTTGTACTTCCCATTTTTGAGGAACTACTCCTTGAAGAGCCTGAACCAAAAAGACAAGAGTAACGAACACTGGAACCAATAGTCTTTTCATTCCCTTTCTCTCCTATCTCTTTATTTTAATCGGAATCATGACTGCTCCGTTGAAAACATAAGGAAGAGGCAATTGATATTCGCTCAGAGTTGATTTGTCAAGTTCAGTAGGAGCAGAAGCTGCAGCCCGAGGAGAAGAAAACATGGATTTCATCGTGGGAGGCAAATTTGGCATTTCTTCGCCCTTCAGAAAAAGACCAGGCTTGGAAGCGATTATTTTAAAATAGATGCGGTTATTTTTCCTGAGATTATTTAAAATCCTTATTAATTGGTTCAAACTTCGGGGAATAAAGGTCCCTCTTTTGTACTGACTCATCTCTACTTGAGCCATTGATGCCGCATCACCAATGAAAAGCTGAAATTCTGAATTCGATGGGAGTTGAGGAGTAAGAATTCCCACCTCTTGGACCATGGTTGTTCCCCTGAAAGTGCGGTGATAAACCTTTATTCTTATCCTCTCGCCGGGCGAAGCCTCATATTTATCAAGCCAAACTCTTTCCAAGTACGAGAATTTGGCCTCTTCAGAAGTACGAACACTCAAGTCTATGCGATGTATGCCTAGTTCTTCGAACTCATTATTAATCAAGAAATAAACAACTGCAGCAAGAAGGTTCGAGAGTCTCGTTCCTGAAGTATTAAAACTCCCGGAAAAAAGATCCTCAAGATGAACACTCATCCCATTTTCCAGGTAGACATCACCCTTGAGCTCGAGGGAAAGATCACCAAAAGCTCTCTCTTCCACTGATAAGATGCTCGCCAGCGAAAGATTGACAAGAGCCGGAGTCAAAATTTTATCATTGACTATTTCTATCTTGAAATTCTTTATATTGCCTTTTGTATCCGTCATTTGGACATTGACAGGAACGAGTTTGGGTATTTTCCCTATCTTACCGAACACCCCGGAAATCCGGTCTTGAGCAAAGCTCCCCACAAGGGCGTCTGTGGAAGACATCTTGAAAGAAGTGGAGAGCCTTGGAACAACAGTTATAACTCTGGCTTTGCTCATAATGTAATCAACTGCGCCCAAATTATATAAAGAATGACCAAAGGCAAAGATCTTATTACCATCGACATGTGTTACTGTCCCGACTGCAGACATGTCCATATCACCCCTGACGAGTTGAACAGCCACTGGATCTCCCTCACGAAGAGCAAGATCAGGAGAGGAAATTCCTTTAAGTGATTGTCCTGAAAGACCTCCTCTAACGGGACTAAATCCCAGGCCAGAAAAAAACACTTTGGCTCTTTCGAACGCGTTGGAGGAAAAACCGCTAAATACAAGTGGTATACTCAAAGGAGCTAAGGTTTGCCCTTCAGAAAAGAAAGAAGACCTGGGAATAAGAAATTCCTTGTTTATTTCAAAAAGCTCTTCTAAACTCAGGTTCTTTTTAAACGGGATTTGAGGAGAAAAGGAAAATTTAGCAGTTTCTTTCCTTTCAATAGAGAGCATTTCTCCTATGGGAGTGATACCGGCAATTGCTTCTTTGGCGAAATCTCCGATACTATAGGCAACTGCTCCGATAAGCTTTCCTCCCACATAGACCGGGCTCCCACTCATTCCCTGGATAACTCCAGCCTTATCAAAAATTTCCCCCTTGAGCTTAGCCAAGATCATATTTCTTTTTGGAGCAATGTTATACAGAACATCCAGAATCTCGACGTCAAATTCCTCAATTATATTCCCCTCAAAAACAGTCTTCCCCTTGCCTTTCATTCCTGCTTTAATCTGTTCCAAGGGCAGGATAGAAACAGAACCCTCAACCGTCAAAAAGCCGAAGCAGATTAGGAGTAAAGCCGAAAATATTCGTCCATACTTAGCTATCATTTTATTATCATCCACAACTGATAAAATGAGATGAAAATACTAAAAGACGACAAGGTCGATTTCTCCAATCTTTTTATTTTATTATTTCCAACCGCTTACCACACTTCTCGAAGCTCGCAAGCACAGTATCCAGTTCCTCCTCTGTATGCGTAGCAGAATAGCTTGTTCTTATGAGGGATTGACCCTTCGGAACAGCAGGATAAATCACAGGGTTTGTAAAAATGCCATCCTCTCTGAGTGATCTCCACAACTTGAAAGCTGCTTCATCATTCCCGACTATGACTGGGATGATTGGAGTTTCAGTTGGCCCTGTGTTGTAGCCTAAAGCCTGGAATCCAGATTTCATTTTTTTTGTAATATTCCATAATTTTTCTCTTCTTTCAGGCTCAGTCTGGATAATATCGACCGTTGCTATAGCTGTTGCAACAGAGGCAGGAGTGATGCTGGCGCTAAAAATCAAGGCACGAGCAAAATGTTTTATATAAGAGATAACTTTAGCGTCCCCAGCTACGAATCCTCCTAATGAAGCTATGGATTTACTGAATGTGCCCATTACCAAATCGACGTCGTCCTCGACTCCAAAATGTTCAGAGGTTCCTCTCCCGCTCTTTCCCATGACACCTATCCCATGAGCATCGTCGACCATGATCTTGGCGCTATATTTCTTAGAGAGCTCTACAACTTTAGGCAAGTTTACCAGATCACCTTCCATGCTGAAGACTCCGTCCACAACAACCATCTTTCCTGCATCCTTATCCAAGGAAGAAAGGGTCTTCTCTAAATCAGCCATGTCATTATGTTTGAAGCGGTGAACATGCCCGTAGGTAAGGCGACAAGCATCAATTATACTTGCATGAACCAGCTTGTCTGTGATGACTGAATCTCCCTTGCCGATTAGTGTAGATATTATTCCTTGATTGGTCTGAAAACCTGTACTGAAAGCAAGAGCCGCTTCTTTTTTCATAAATTCTGCCAATTTTTTTTCGAGTTCAATATGAATATCCAGGGTGCCGTTTAAAAATCTCGAACCGCAGGTTGCAACGCCATATCTATCCACAGCCTCCTTAGCTGCCTTCATAACCCGGGGATGGTTTATCAGCCCCAGGTAATTATTAGACCCGACCATAATCATCTCTTTCCCATCAACTTTAACTTTATTACCTTTCACTTCTTGAATAGGCGTGAAATAGGGATACATCCCCATTGCTTTGGCCTTGTCAGCACGTGTGAAGTTATAACATTTATCAAAAATATCCACCCTCTCCTCCTTTTTTAACTTCTCTCCATAACACAGGAAATTTCTCCGCTAATTCTTCATAGGCCCTAAATGGTTAAGGTTTGACCATGGCGGGCAATTTTCATACAATCTAACCAATGAAAGCTCTTCTCACCGGAGGAACCGGCTTTATCGGAAGCCATCTCGCGAAACTTCTCTTGGATAAAAGCGCTGAAATATTTGCGCTTGTCCGAGACCCTCATAATCTGAAATGGTTAAAAGGGCTCAATATTCATCTCTTAGAAGGAGATCTTCTCTCTATTCCTTCTCTTCCTTCTGACATCGACTATGTCTTTCATGTCGCCGGCTTAACCAATTCTTCCGATGTGGCTGATTATTATACAGTAAACCAACAAGGAACGGCAAGCCTTTTCAAGTCTCTCCATGATCAGAAGATACTTCCCAAAAAAATTATCTGCCTCAGCAGTCTCGCAGCTGTTGGGCCTTCCTTTGACGGGAAACCAGTCCAGGAAAGCGACGTTCCTCATCCCATCACGCCCTACGGCAAAAGCAAGCTAATGGGTGAAGCCGAAGCTTTAAAATTCAAGGAAGTCTATCCGATAGTCATTTTAAGAGCTCCTGGAGTAATTGGTCCAAGGGATAAAGATTTCCTTCAATATTTCAAATGGATAAAACGAGGAGCTCTTCCAGCGATTGGTTCAAAGCAAAGATATATGAGTTTGTGTTATGTCAAGGATCTTATCAGAGCCTTTTATGTTTGCTCCCAAAAAGAACTGGAAAGTGGAGAAATCTTCAATATCGGCGACCAGAATCCCTGCAGCTATGATGAGTTCGGAGAACTCGCTGGACAGGCCATGGGTAAAAAATTAAAGAAAGTGAAAATTCCCATCCCCATAGGCTATCTTGTAGCTTTGATCGCTGATATTGCGGGCAGGATAAACAAGAAACCGAGCATTCTCAACCTGGGTAAATTTAAACAAATGAGGCAGAGGGCCTGGATTGCAGATATGAAGAAAGCAAAAGAGAAATTATCTTTTCAGCCTCAGTATTCCCTGCAAGAAGCCGTTCAAGAAACCATAACCTGGTACCTCAAACATAACTGGC
This sequence comes from Candidatus Aminicenantota bacterium, assembly GCA_004377005.1. Lineage (GTDB taxonomy): Bacteria > Acidobacteriota > Aminicenantia > Aminicenantales > Aminicenantaceae > SOIV01. The sequence continues at coordinate 23,939 of SOIV01000167.1, forward strand.
TGTAAATTTATTGGATTAAGGCCGGCGGACGTAGAAAACAGCAGAAAATTTAGATGTATTCTTTAAGCACCATCCCTCTTCTTTTGAGCAGGCAAAATATTTAATTTTTCCCTCAAGAAGATGCTTGCCTTGCTTTGCCATCAAGCGGACCGTGAAGGGTATTTCAATGGCTTCTCTCAGATCCAGGTGATCTTCTCCGTTTTCTTCTATAATATCTACCTCCAGATCAGATTCAGTAGATAAACTTTTGGGGATAATAAGCTCCTCACAAGGACTAAATTCGATGATAAAAGAGGGTTCAGGACTGATATAGATACCTTCTTCCAAAGTAAGTTTCAGAACTATCTTCCCTTTCTGGCCCCTAGAAAGCCTTTTAGGGCCTGAAGAAGCTTCAATCCTCAAAAGATCTTCTTCTTCGGCAAAAGCGAAAAGAGAAATACCAAAAATCAGAATACAAAGAAAAATATGCTTTCTCAATTGAGCTTCTCCACCCTTTTTGGTTAAATGGCATATTACTCTCTCACCTTTTTTGAGTCAAGGAAATTATTCCTTTATTTTTTCCAACTTGTCCATTATAATCTATCAAAATCATTATGAGCACAAAAGCACTTATAACAGGAACAGGCCACTTCGTCCCTCCCAAAGTTGTCACAAACTTCGACTTAGAAAAAAAAATGGACACCTCGGATGAGTGGATTCGCCAGAGGTCAGGAATTGTCGAAAGGCGCTATGTGGAACCTGGCGTAGGGAGTTCAGACTTAGCCTATGAAGCGGCCCTGCGAGCTATTGAAGCCGCCAAAATCGACAAATCAGAAATAGACTTTATCATTGCCGCCACTCTTTCCCCAGACCATTATTTCCCTGGAATAGGCGTTATAGTCCAGGCTAAACTGGGGCTTTCTGGAATCGGAGCCCTCGATGTGAGGAATCAGTGTACAGGCTTTATTTACGCACTATCTGTAGCTGAACAGTACATCAAGACTCACACCTTCAAGAAAATCCTGCTTGTTGCTGCTGAGGTCCAATCAGCAAATTTGGATTATTCTGATGAAGGAAGAGACATGGCTGTCCTTTTCGGAGACGGCGGCGGCGCAGTTATCCTTGAACCCAATGAAAAAAATGACGGTCGAGGCATCCTTTCAACCCATCTTTTTTCAGATGGAAGGTATGTATCTGATTTATGGATGGAGAAACCAAGCCCCAAGGATAACCCCACTTTTGCTGAAGAATTCTTCAAAAAGAGAAGATTCTTTCCTGAAATGAACGGACGAAATGTTTTCAAAAACGCTTCAGAAAAAATGCCCGAAGCAGTAAGAATTGCCTTAAAACATAATGGTCTCTCTATTGAAGATGTTGACTATCTTATACCCCATCAAGCTAACGACAGGATCTCTCTGATGGTAGCAAGGAATCTGAAAATTCCAGTCGAAAAAGTAATTAGAAACATAGATCGCTTCGGAAACACAACAGCTGCCTCGATTCCTATTGCAATGGATGAAGCTCTGAAGGGAAGAATAATAAAGGATGGCGATATTGTTGTCCTCACGGCCTTCGGTTCTGGCTACACATGGGGATCGGCAGTTATCCAGTTCTAGGGCAAGGATTAAAGAGAGGAAATTGTTGCCTCCAGCCATCATTTTATGGTAGGATTGCAATTCCATAAAATGAAACAAGTCCCTGTAAGACTTAACTTGTATGAAATAAAGCTCTTATGGAGGAGGATTCCATGAAGAGAAAAATCATCCCATTAGTCATCCTGCTCTTTGTTTTTTTGAGCACTGGTTCGCTTCTATCTAAGAAAGATAATGAAGACGAAAAATTCAAAAAAACATTAGATACTTATCTTGATGGACTTTGGAAGTTTTACCCGACCTCCGCTACCCTGGCTGGCTACCATAAGTATGACGGCCAGTTAGAAAACCTCAGCAGCAAAAACATCGAGAAGCGGCACGAAGCTTTGGATGAATTTAACCAAGGATTTGTGGCTAAAGTTGATAAATCCAAGCTAAGCCCTGAGCTTCAGATCGACCATGAGATGATACTCGATGCTTTAGATCTTGAGCTTTTAAAACACGAAAACCTTGTTCCCTGGGAATACAACCCTATTTTTTACAATGAAATCTTCGCTAACTGCGTCCGAAGCCTCCTTACCAAGGAATTTGCTCCTATAGATACGAGGGCAAAGAACGCTGCAGGCAGATTAAAGGGACTACCGAAGCTCATTAAACAGGCTAAAGAGAATCTGAAGACTCCTGCTCAAATTTTCACAGAGACAGCCATAAAGCAATTCCCGGCAATAATAGACTTTTATAAAAATGAATGTCCCCAGTTGATTGAGCAAGCTCCAGAAGCTCACAAATCCAAACTTAAAGCAAATTTGGCTAAAGCTATTCCCGCTTTAGAAGATTATCAGAATTTTCTCCAGAATGAACTTCTTCCCAAGTCTACCGGAAATTTCCGTTTAGGAGAACAGGCCCACCTGAGGCTTGCCCGGCTAACATTTCAGAACGATATTCCTCTCCAGGAACTTAACGCCAGAGCCGATGCTGATTATAAAAATATCCGGCGTGAAATGTTCCTTGTCTGCATACCACTTTATAAAATAATGGATCCGAGAATAAACCTGGATAATCCCCCTCCTAATCTCAACGAAGACCAGGTCATAAATATCACAGTAAAGCATGTGTTGGATAAAATAAAAGTAAATCGTGTTGCCAAAGAGGATTATATAAACAGAATCAAAACTTCAGCAGAGGAAATAAAGAATTTTATAATCCAGAACGAAGTTATTGAACTGCCTGAGAACAACCTCGACATCGTTCCCATGCCACTTGAATTTCAGGGAATAACCTGGACCCGCCTTACATCTCCCGGAGTTTATGAAAGTTCGGGCACCTTCTCTCTTCAGATCACGCCCATTCCCGAAGATTGGGAAGAGGATCAGACCAAATCCTTCTTTGAGGAATACAATAATTTCCTAATCTATCTCTGGACTGTCAGGAAAGCTTATCCCGGGCAGTTTGTTCCTTTATTTTACACTCGCAAAAATCCTTCGCTTGTAAGAAATCTCTATCCGAATATGCCCTTGATCAAGGGTTGGCCTGTCACTCTTGAAGAAGAACTGATTTTCAAAGGTTTTGGAAATTATGACCTAAGACTCCGTTTGAATCAGCTCAAATTGCTTCTTAAAGCGGTTATAGATTTTAAACTCGAACTCAATATCCATCAAGGCGGCATGACCAAAGAAATGGCTATTGCCTATATGATAAGAGGCGGGTTTCAAACTCAAGCTGAAGCCGAAAGAAAATGGAATCGCATTATTCTAAAGCCTGTCGACAGCGCCTACACTTATGTTGGTTTCCAGGAAATCCTGGACATGGAAAAGGAATACAAAAATCTTAAAGGCGATGCCTTCAGCAAGAAAGAGTTTCTCCAAAAACTGCTCAGCTACGGAGCGCTTCCTATTCGTCATTTGAAGAAAAAGATTCTGGAATAAAAACAGCGGGCTTTCTTTTTTCCATTTTTCGCTTGAACCTATACAACACCATATTTGACCGTGGAATAGGCGCTTTTTTGGTTCTTTTATGTAACAGAATCTACTTTTTGCTGTTTATTTTTTTAATTTTACGGATTTTCGCTTTTCTCGGACTCTCTTTATAAGAGAAAGAAATGGCTCATACTCTTGT
>SOIV01000150.1 GCA_004377005.1 Candidatus Aminicenantota bacterium
CGGTTAAAATCGTATTCGAATGTAAGAAAAACATTTTCGGAAGCAAAATACACAAGACCGAGCGCCCAGCGTTTTTTCTCCTCTGAAATCCCCGCTCCAGGATTAGTACTGCTAAAGCCTTGGCCATGAAAAGGATCTTCATATTTTAGTCGCTGGTAACTCACGACAGGACGAAGGATGCCTGATTCGAATGAAGCCTGAATATAGAACCCTTCAATTTTGCCCTCAGAAAAATTTTCAGGATTTTGTAAAGTACCTCTTAAATACTCAGAGAGGATTTGGAGTCCTTCTGATGACCAGATTAAATCTATTCCTTGAAGGATAAGATCTCGCTCATTTGCCTTATCATATTTCCCCTTGTAATAGGAAAAGGCGACTTCAAGCGACTGGCTCAGCGCTGTGCCCAATCTTGCTCCCTTTGCTTTGTTTAGATTATTATCCTCAAACTGCTGGCTCCCTCCTAAATTTTCACTCTCAAAAAGCCCGTTCCCCCAATAGCCTGAATAGTAAATGTTGCCTGTTCTCCCCTCCAACAGGACTCCCACATCCCTCCAGGTTGGGGGAAACATTTTCTCCACAATCAGAGGAGTATTTATTAACATCGTCTGATGAGGGCGGTTTATCAGATTGTATTTTCCGAAAGGAACAATATAGAGGCCTAATTTAAGATTCAACGAATTTGAGAGATTGAATCCTACCCAGGCCTGTTCTAACTCAATTCTGCTTTCTTCCTTGAACCTGAACTCTGCAACATAGTCAATCCTGGGTGCAATTTCATCTGAAAAAATGAGCCCGAATTGAGAGTTTCGGAAACTTCCATCGACCAGGTCTGATTGATCTTGACCTTTTATGTATTCAAAGGAGAGATACCCAGAGGTTTTGCCCAGAACGCAGACGGGAGCGAGGAAAACCGACAAAATAAGAAAGATGCAAAAAATTCTAACTTTCATAAAACTGAATAGTCAAAATCGTCTTCTAAAAGAGAAATTTTATGTTTCTCTATATTTATCTTCTGGGAGATTATACGATTGATTTCATTGACTCCTTTCTTGGTACCCATCCAGATAGCCCCGACGACCACGCCTTTCTGGATGACAACTTTTTTGTATATTCCCTCCTCTTTTTTTTCTTTTCTAAATTCCTCTGAGGTACCCTCTTCAGGATTGACCAGTCCTACAGATGTGAGGTCAAGGCCAGCAACTTTCAAGGTGTTAGAAGGGACAGTTCCTTCATACTTCTCCTTCTTGCCCAGGATATTGGAAGCTACAACCCGGGCTTGATTAAAGGAAGAAGGGATAATCCCATAGACTCTCCCTCTATGCTGGATAACATCCCCCGCCCCAAATATTTTTGGATTGCTCGACTGGAGGTAATCATCGGTAACAAGCCCTCGATCGGTCTCAAGACCAGCTTCCTTTGCTAGTCGAATATTTGGCCTTACTCCTGCTGCTACTATAGCCATGTCCATTTCTATCTCTCTTTCCCCCTTAAACCTTAATCCTCTCACATCATTTTGGCCGAGAATCTCCTCAGTAGCCAACCCGAGATGAACGTTTATACCCATATTTTCGACCTGGGCTTTAAGCAGAGATGCCCCCTGGATATCAAGCTGGCGGGGCAGCAGACGATCGAAAAATTCAACCACATCCACTCGAGCTCCTCTTGATTTCATTGCCCGGGCTATCTCCAGGCCTAAAAGTCCTCCTCCGATTACGACTACCCTTTGGTGATTCTTGAGGTACTCGAGAAGTTCAAAGGCATCGTCCAGAGTCCTTAATGCGAAAATTCCCTTTTTATCTGTGCCCTTAAAGGGAGGGATGAAGGAAAAAGAACCGTTAGCTAGGAGCAAAGATTCGTATTTCTCTTTCTTTCCTCCCGCCACCTCGATTTCCTGTGAATCAGGGAAAATTCTTGTTACTGGTTTCCCCAGATGAATATTTATATTCTGCTCTCTATACCATTCTTGAGGAAAGGCAAACATCCGCTCAAAAGGGATTGTGCCAGCTAAAAATTCGATCAAGCTTGGACGGGGATAATAATGATATTTTTCTTCAGCAAAAACATCTATTTCGACTTTCTTATCCAGCTCGCGCAGCGTTTTAGCAGAGATGATCCCAGCTAAACCATTTCCAACGATTATTACTCTCAATTTAGACTTTTATCCTTTGCCCAGCCTTAAGCAATCTTCTGGAAAAATTCTTTACCGACTCCGCACTGAGGACAAACCCAATCATCAGGCAAATCCTCAAAAGGAGTTCCTGGTTTTATTCCGTTATCAGGATCGCCCTTTTCAGGATCGTAGATATACCCGCAGGCCGTGCATTCCCACTTTTCCATCATCATTCTCCTTAAGATTGAATATCACACCTGGCTTCTTAAAAACCAGAAACTCTCCTCTTGGTTGTTTTAAAGAAACCAGAAAATTATCGACATAAATCAATACCCTTCCAGCACATGTTTCTCGTATTCTTCCTCCAATTTCAGCTTGTGTGATTTTTCTTGCTGGATGAGAAATTCAAATAATTTCTTGAGCTCTTTCTTACTGACTTTTCTCTCCAGATCGGAATATAGATCCACCGCCTTCTGCTCCTTTTTTGCAGCAAGAATAAGAAGGTCCTGAAAATTCATATCAGGACTCGGAGGTTCTTCTACTAAATAGTCACTAATTTTCAAATCATCAACTTCCTTGATTTCTAAAGATTCAACTTTCTCTTCTGTTATATCCTGAAGAAGCTTCTTGTGATTTCTTTCCTCCTCTTGAAGATCTAATAAGAGTTTCTTAAGGCCTGGAGTTTTCGCTATACCCGCAATATCTCCATACGCTTTGATTGCTTCTTCTTCTCTTTTGATGGCAAATTCTATGAAATCTTCAAAAGTTTGCATTACTAGCTCTCTCCTTTTGATAGCGCTAATCTTGTGATAAGAAAAAATGCAATTGAAAGTGAACTACAATTATAATGAAACCGTCTTTTATGTCAAACTGGAGGCTAGCTCCGTATGCATTTTTGTATCCTGGATAGAGAGCAAAATCAAAAATACTCTCGTTAGCTCCTGAAGAACTAGCGGTTAAATGCTATAATAGATTGTATGGTTCAATTCGCGGTTGGACTGAATA
>SOIV01000073.1 GCA_004377005.1 Candidatus Aminicenantota bacterium
AATTCGACACTTTTTCTGAAGCCATTTTTCTTTTTGAAGTTGGCCTCTAAAAAATTTATTTTATATCTATGGGCAAACATTTTTCCTAATCGGTTGAGAACATCGGCTTTTTTCCAGGGACTGAGACTCATGACCGTGGCGAACATATCGAATCCAAGTTCAGATGCTTTCCGGGCTGTCCTTTCAAGTCTCATCGCGTAGCAGACGTCGCATCTTCTTCCTTTTTCAGGTTCCTCTTTAAATTTTTGGGTGATCTTGAGCCATCTCTCATCATCGTAGATTTCCTCTAATAGCTTGACATTAAGAGTCTGGGCTACATCTCTTGTATCTTTCAGCCTCAGGTCATATTCTTCAGAGGGATGGATATTGGGATTATAGAAATATCCGCTTACTACATAGTCTTCCTTAAGAAGATCCAGGACATACAGAGCATCCGAGGCACAGCATATATGAACCAGCAATTTAGGCTTATTCATGATTTTATTTTAAACTGAAGAAAGGGAGGAGTAAATGGAATTTAGCCTTCTGGCTATAAATTTTGTATGTTTGTTTCTATCTCCTGAATATTTTTGTTCGTCCTGTCTATCTGGGAATAAAAGATAGCCAGCTTATTGTGCTGGACTCTAACTTCATCAATTATTTTCCCCAGACTTTCAAAAAGAGGCTCTTTTTGTTGCGCGAGCTCTTCTATTTTCTTTTGGACTTTTTGCTTGCTTTTCTTCAGCTCCTTGATCTCCTTCTGGAATTTTCGTGTTTGCTCTTTCTTATCCTTCTCTATTTGCTTCATCGTTCTTTCGCAATCATTTATTCTTCTGTGTAGATTTTTTATCTCTTTTTCTAATGCTGGTCTTTCTTCCCTGAGACCCTCAAGCTCGTTTTGAGTTTTTTCTTTTTCCTTTCCCAGATTTCTTATTTTTTCTTCTGCTTCTTTTCCTTGAGTTCTCTTCTCCTCTTCAGAGAGCTCAGCATTTTTTTCTATTTCTTTGGCTTCTTTTCCTGCAGCCTTTAATTTTTTTTCTCCTTCTTCAATATCATTTTGCTTCTTTATGAGATCAAGCTCTACAAGCTTCTCTTTTTCTTTTGTTTTTGTCAGTTTTTCTATATAAGGCTCTATTTCTGTTTCCTTTTCTTTAATCTGGCCTTCATGTTTTTTACTGGTTTCTTCAAGTTGATTATTAAACATCTCAATTTGAGAGCCCATCTCTTTCATTTCTTCCTGCGAGGTATTCATGTTATCTTCCAGTGTTTTAAGCTCTGCATCTATATCTTTACTTTCCTCAACGCTGATACCTTGTTTCCGGGTCTCTTCCCCCAATTCTCTTATGAGCTCTGCTTTCTTCAGGTTCTCTTTTTTAAGTCTGGCTTGAAGTCGGGATTTGATAAATCCCCTTTTAGCTCGGGAAAAAAATAAATTCAGCCTTTGCCTTAAACGCTTTTCCCTTAAGAAAATAAAAAAGACGAGAAGCAGGATTACGCTGAGGAGAAGCCAAAGAACCCAGAAACGCATACCTTCCTTTGGGACAGAAGATTGATTCTGTAAGGCGAACTCAATAAGGAAAAAAGTTTTCATTATTTCCCTTTAACTTTTTCAGTATTTAATATTTTTCAGTGCTCTTTGTCAATTTGTTTGTTTTTGTCAATCTTTTTTACGCTTATGCTCTTTTATAACCATTGGGGAGTATTTTCTAACATTTATTGCCTTACTACCAATATCTATTGTTTTACTCTTAACACCAGATGTCTTAGGCTCATTTGCTTTGAGCTTTGAGTTCTGCGTCGTATCCTTATCCTCTCGTCCGTCTCTCGCTTCCCGTCCATATTGGGTTTTATCTTTCAGATTTGCTCTCGGTCCGTATCTTCGTTCTCTCTTTTTAGAGGGATTTATGCCTGAGCCGAAATTCTGGACGGACCAGTCTATAAGATAGAGCATTGCCGGGAGGTTTTCATTGAATATTGGCTGAATATCCTCTTCAGCATTGAAGAAGCCTCCATGCTCCTGGTCTATGGGTGGAAGTTCCAGCGTATAAGAAGGAATGTTGTAGGTACCAAAGGTCCAATCAATCATATCGCCGTTAGTCAGATAAAGATCCGCTCCCGCCTGGCCGTACTCGTAGATGTTTCCGTTTACAGATTGTATGAGCCCGGACATGTCTGCTGCTATTTGATCGAGAAGTTGATCTTCCGCAGTTGGTTGATTTGTGTATCCCCAAGGATAGAGGATAACCTGGGAATAGTTATGGTAGCTGATTACGGCTTGAAAATTCCTTTCCGCAAAGAGATCTCTGATGACCTGTGTTTCCGGTTCGGAAAAAGCAGACGTGCCTCGATAAACATTGGAAGAAGGAAAAGGGCTTGATCCTTCATTGTCAAGTCCCCAATTGTAGCTATAGTTTCTGTTAGGATCTACGCCAAAAGAGCCATCTCCGTTATCGCGCCTGTTTTTCCGCCAGTAGCGATAAAAATGAATAGAATACTCAAGGCCATCAGGATTTAATAGGGGAACAATCCATATCTCGCATTGATCGACAAGGTCTTTGACCTGGGAGTTTGTCTCGTAGTTTTCGACAAGATATTTTCCCAAGAGGAAAGGCACTTCTACCGAGATCCATTCCCGTGCATGGTGACATCCGACAAAGAACAATTCTGCTTCTTGTTCATCCTGATAGACGTTATCGCTTATTTTGAGGGCATAGATATTCCTTCCTTCAAGGCTATCACCCAGGTCGATAACTCTGGCAATGTGAGAGTAGGAGTCTTGAAGGGCTAACAATTCTCGCTCAAGCTCCGCATACGAATGATATCTTCCGTTTATTCCTCCTTGAAGAGAGACTTCCTTCTGTTTGTACGGATAAAAATTAAAGGTTTCCAGAGTATAAGGAATGTTTTCTTTTTGAAGCTTGAGGAAATCGTTAAAGCCGACAATGATATAGACCCTGTTATTCCATTCCATCAGCAAATCAAGATCCATCTCCATGAGTTTTTTTACCGTTTCTTGGTCTTTTTCGACGCTTATGATTTCTGTATTCCAGTAATCCTGTGCTTCTAAAGGAAGAAAAACGAGACAGAAAGTAGTTATAAAGAGAATAGCTTTTTTCATTGTCAAGATCCTTTT
>SOIV01000036.1 GCA_004377005.1 Candidatus Aminicenantota bacterium
GCCGGCATCTATTCCACACCTCAGATCATTGCCGGCTACATCGCCTCCTTCGACTCAATCATTCTTCTCTGGCTGCTGGTCGGAGTTTTTGTATTTACCAGCGGGTTGATCTACGCCGAGCTCGGAACGCGAATGCCTAATACGGGAGGAGAATATGTATACATAAGCCGATGCTTCGGACCCTTTGCCGGATTCATGTTTGGGTGGGCACAGCTGTTCATCATCCGGACAAGTGCAGCCGCAGGCCTGGCCCTGATTGTAGCGGATTACTTTGGCTATTTTGTCGGCTTGGATAGAGGCAGCCGGATCATCACCGCATTCGCCGTCATTTTTCTGTTAGGTGCCCTGAACTATATCGGGATTCAAAGGGCCAGTGTTTTCCAAAAACTCTCCACGATCCTGAAAGTGGGGGCCCTGTTATCCATCGTTATCGTCGGCATTGTCTTCAGCAAAGGACATGAAAACTTGCTTTCTACCAGAGCAGCGCCAGAAGGGCTGTTGAGCCCTTTGGGGAGTGTCGTCGCCGCCCTGATGCTTATTATTTTTTCCCACACGGGCTGGGAACGGATCGGGTACCCAGCCGGAGAAATGAAAAATCCAAGACGTGTCATCCCTTTAAGCCTGGTGATCGGAATTGGTTTAGTTATCCTGCTTTATGCCTTAACAAATTTAACCTACCATAGGATCCTTGGAATGGAGGGAATAAGGGAGAGCACGATCGTCGCTTCGGATGTCCTGACCGTGTTAATCGGTCCTGTCGGCGCTGCGCTCATCGCCATCCTTGTGATAATTTCCGCAAGCGGGAGCATCAACGGAACCATGATGACTGCGACCCGGGCCTATTATGCCATGGCCAGAGACGGGCTCTTCTTTAAATGGCTGGATCACATCCATCCCCGATTCCGAACTCCTTCCCGGGCGATTGTTGTTCACTGCCTATGGGGGGGAGCCATTCTCATTATTCGCGGGACATTCGAGGCAATTGCAACCGGCTTGGTCTTTACAATCCTGATTTTTTACGGGATTTCCACTCTGGCGCTTTTCAAAATGAGAAGAGACCACATAGGAGGCACAAACTTCTTCCGCGTCCCGCTTTATCCTTTCCTTCCCCTTCTATCTCTCTTGTTTATCATAGGCCTGATCGTCCTCAGAACCGTTTATCAATGGCAGAATTCTGCCGTGGATCTTATTTTTATCGTTACTGGAATCCCGTTTGCCTTCTACTGGGTTCGAAGAAGAGGAAAAGCCACCAGGATGGATAAAAAGAATTCTGACATAAAAATTTAAAATTGATCAATATTAATATGGTGATTTTTCTTCTAATTTACTGAGCTGTTAGGATGTATAATGATATACAGCTATAAATCTTAATTTAAGAGGATCCTTATGAGTTTGAAAACGCTTAATGGAGACCAGGCCATGGCTTTTGGGGCCCTGTCCAGTGGCGTAAAACTTGTGACGAGCTATCCTGGCTCACCGAGTTCAGGGACTGTTGAGACAATGGTTAGCCTGGCAAAAAAGCATAAAATCTATGTGGAATGGTCGAGTAATGAGAAAGTGTCCCTGGAAATGGGTATCGGTGCTTCCATAGCAGGGCGCCGTGCTTTAGTCTGCACAAAAAGCGTGGGCATGAATGCGATGATAGACCCGCTCATGGCTCTTAATCTGACTCCGGTCCATGGAGGGCTGGTCATTCTTCTAGGGGATGATCCTGGTGCATACGGATCTCAAAATGACCAGGACTCACGATCCCTGGCGACTTTGCTGGAAATGCCGATGATGGAGCCATCAAGTCCGGCTGAAGGTTATGCTATGATGCGAGAAGCTTTTAATATTTCAGAAGAGTTCAATACCGCAGTGATTATTCGGGAGACTCGAAGCTTCACCCAGCAGAAGGAATCCGTCTCTGTTTCTGATGAGCCTTACCGGGAAGTCAACCTCGGTCTTGTCAGGGAACCTTTTAGATTCGTCCCAGTCCCCAAAAATGCGGTGGAAAAACACAGGGATCTACATCAAAGAATTGAAGCCATGAGCGAGTGGGCTGACAGCTCTCCGTTTAACAGGGCGACTGGTGCAGGAGTAAAAGGAATTGTAGGTGCCGGATTTGCTCATGCCAAACTTCTCGATGTTTTGGGCCACGAACATCCTGGGAAATTTCGCCTCTTTAAGCTGGGTGTCCTTTATCCTCTACCCAGAAGGACCATTACAGAGTTTCTGCAGGATTGTGATGAAGTCCTGATTGTTGAAGAGATCGAGCCTTATGTGGAAACCCATATCAAGGCTATTGCCCATGATAATGGCTCCCCTACGAAAATATATGGAAAACAGAGTAACCATTTAAGCAGGGAAGGTGAATTATTTCGCTGGCATATTCAGCGAGCCCTAACTGAATTTATCCCGGAGTTTGTCCCCAGACGAAAATATTTGAAAGAGAAAGAGGATGAAGAAAAACCAATAAAGAAGGATTATTGTGCAGACTGTAACTATGATAAAATCCTTGACAAGCTGGAGGAAGCTGCAGAGAGTTTAGGACAAAGGCCAGTGCTTGTCGGAGATCCTGGCTGTCTGGTGACGGTAGCAGACCGGCTTGATGCTAAGTACGCTTTAGGCTCTGCGGTCAGTACAGCCGATGGTTTGAGCAAAGCCGGAGTTAATGAACGTGTTGTGGCTCTATTTGGCGACTCTTCGTTTTTCCATACGACTATTCCTGCCATCTGTAATGCGGTCCATAACCAAAGCAAAATCCTGATGGTCGTCCTGGATAATAAAACCACTGCGACCTCGGGATTCCAGGTTAATCTTGGAGTAGGCAGAGATGCTATGGGACGAGAAGTGCCAGCTTTAGACATTGAACAGATTGCTCTGGCCTGTGGCGTGAAACATGTGTATACTTCTGGCCAGGACGACTTAGATTCAACACTAAAAGGAACATTCCGGAAAGCATTAAGCCACAAAGATCTGACCTTGATTATTATTCGACTGGAAAAATAAAAAAATATCGAGCCCCCTTTATTAAGTGTAAGCATCTCCATTTCCGTGATAACTGGTTGCTATGTTCAGGAGAAAGGTTTTGGGAAATAGATGCAGCGACCATTGAAGA
>SOIV01000114.1 GCA_004377005.1 Candidatus Aminicenantota bacterium
TATCCTTGCATAATTACATTCATAGATATAGATTGCCTAGTAAAATACTGAAAGGGAAAAGATGAACGCAGACTTTATGAGGTTTATCGATCGCAGGTTAGGAGTTCCTATCTGCCTTGCTCTATCTTGTGTTCATGGATTAAGAAAAATATTCAGCAAGCCGAGATTTATAAAAAATCCAAACAAGTTCCTGTTCATAGAGCTTTCTGAAATGGGGAGTATATTGCTGGCTTATTCTCTTTTTAAAAAAACAAAAGAATTTTTTCCGGATGCAGAGTTTTATTTCCTGACCTTTAAGGAGAACCGGCAGGCATTGGATATCCTGGATATTATTCCAGAAAAGAATGTGATGACTATTTGCAGCAATAATTTCTTTAGTCTCCTGGGTACAACCATCAGTACTTTATGGAAATTAAGAAGGAAAAAAATAAATGTAGCAGTAGATATGGAGCTCTTTGGCAGATTCACTGCTATTCTAAGCTACTTGAGTCGAGCAAAAAATAGGGTAGGGTACTTCAGGTATCACAATGAGGGATTATACAGAGGAAATTTTCTGACACACAAAGTCGCATATAATCCGCATCTTCATATGGCCCATAACCTGCTCAGCCTGATTTATGCAGTAAGCTCTTCCCCTGAAGATGTTCCTTTATCAAAAACACAAGTTTTAGAGAAAGATATTATAATTCCGAAGAGAAGGATAACGGACGATGCGAGGAAGATGCTTCTAGGAAAATTAGAAGCTGAGAACGAGAATATAACGAAGGCCAAGAAGATCATACTGTTTAATCCGAATGCAAGTGATATAGTCCCTTTGAGAAGATGGCCCTTAGAGAATTATACGGAGCTTGCGAAGCTGCTTCTCAAACACGAGGGAGTTTGTATTATCATAACTGGGATAGAATCCGAGAGAAAAGATGTTGACATCATCTGCGATGCTGTAAGCCCTGAAAGATGTATAAATTTTGCAGGAAAGACTACTTTTTTTGAGCTGATAGATCTCTATAATATAGCAGACGTTCTAATTACTAATGATAGCGGTCCTGTGCATTTTTCTTCTATGACAGATATAAAGACTTTTGCCTTTTTTGGTCCTGAAACACCCAAACTGTACGGACCATTAGGGGAGAATTGTCGTGTATTTTACTCTAATTATACCTGCAGCCCCTGCGTATCTGCATTTAATCACCGGAAATCTTCCTGCAGCGATAATAAGTGTTTAAAAGCAATCTCAGTTATGGAAGTTTATAACGAAGTAAAACAAATATTAGCCTGACCACTGTTGAAGCTATGCATCTGAAAAAGAAGAAGCTTCTTCTCATTTTGTTTGCCTTCATCCTCCTCCTCTCTCTTTTTCTCCTCAAAGTCCAAGAACATATGATTGATTTTGAAGTAAATTACAAAGCTGGGAAAAGACTCGGAGGGGGCGAATCCCTGTATCAGGTTGAAGATGGCCACTTCATGTTCAAGTATCTCCCTTCCTCTGCTCTATTATACCTTCCGTTATCTTTTCTTCCCCTTAATGCAGCTAAAGCCTTCTGGTACTTTATCGTTGCCTTTTGCCTTTGTTCCCTTGTGTATGTCTCAGCTAAGATTCTTCCTTTGGAAGAGAGAAAATCCGTATATTTACTTATCTTTCCCCCCTTGATATTAGCCAGGTATTTTTTAAGGGAACTCCATCTGGGACAAATTAATGCACTCGTCACGATGATCTTACTTTTTATGATCTGGTTTTTGATTTATGAAAAAAACACGATGCCCTCACAAAAAGATATATACGCCGGACTTCTTTGGGGACTGGCTACTGCGTTGAAACCTTATGCTCTGATTTTTTTACCTTATTTTTTATTAAAGAAGAAATGGAAGTCCCTTTTAAGCGGTGTAGGTTTTTTATTCCTTGCTGTTCTTATCCCGGCTGCTTTTTATGGTTTTCGCGGAAACATTATTATTCTCAAAGAATGGATATCAACTCTTTCTCGATCTGCGCAAGCTCTTCTCGCTTCGCAGGATAATATTTCTATCATAGCTTTTTTTATGAAATGGACGGGAAATCAAAATATCTCTCTTTTACTCTCTGGTCTCGTAATGGCCCTTCTTGCCTTCCTGGTTTTGACTGTTATCTTAATAGGAAGAAAAATAGACCGGGCACCAGTGCTTGAGTGTTCCATTCTTCTTATTCTTATTCCCCTGATATCTCCCCTAGGATGGGATTATACGCTTTTGATGTCAGTTTTAGGGGTAACTATAATCATTCGTAATTTCTCTGGATATTCAAAGTTTTGGAGAGGCTTTCTTGTTTTTAATTTCTTTATTATTACTTTTTCCCTGTATGATATTATGGGAAGAGATTTGTACGCTAGGTTTATGTCTTGGTCTGTTATCACCATAAATTTTTTAATCCTTATCGGATATCTTATGCATCTTCGGTTTAGAAAGATTTGTTAAAGATAAAGAGTTAGGCAGACTTTCTCGGATGAAATAAGAGGATAGAACTCGATTAACCTGAATTATATTTTTTGATAATCGGAGGAGGTTGAATCTGAGGATTTTTGTTAAATTCTTAAAACTTATAGATATACAAGGCACGAACAGCAGGTTTTGCCCCGGTAAAATACCTTTCCTGAAGTGACGCATGTCTTAGATAATAATCATATCCTAAGCTTATCTGTGATTTAACTGAAAGGTTGTATTTGATATTAAGAGATAAAATAGTCAGGAATTCGTCTGCATCAGTATATATGGAATGCACCCAATACTGGGAGAAGCCAGTCTCAATACTGCCAAAATCTTTCTTTCCAAACTCAAACTTTACTTTTCCCAGCATTCCAGGTCCACTGTAATACGGATCATTTACTTTCATCCCAAAATGACCGTTTTCTGGGTCAATCGATGGACTGGAGCCACCATAAATTAGAGAGAGAACTCCAGAGCTGTTAAAGAATAAGTTCGAATCACTAACAAAGAAAGTAGCCAGGCCAGGACCTATACCAATAGCAGATATCCTGTCAGCAAAATCGGATTCTATATAATCAAAAACTCCAAAAAGACCAGCCAGACCATTTTTAATTCTTTTCCCA
>SOIV01000123.1 GCA_004377005.1 Candidatus Aminicenantota bacterium
TGGCACCAATTATTTTTAAGATATGGAGATTCAGTTGATTTACAAAGGCTCTGATGAGGCTCTAGACGTCTTAAGGCACAGCTCTGCCCATCTTATGGCCCACGCTGTTCTTGATCTTTTTCCGAAGACCCAAACAGGGATTGGACCAGCAGTAGAGGATGGGTTTTTCTATGATTTTTTAAGAGATAAACCCTTTACCCCAGAGGATCTCGCAGCCATCGAAAAAAAAATGAGGGAGCTCTCTCAACAGGATATTCCCATTCAAAAACGAATCCTTCCTAAGAAAGAAGCTCTTCGCCTTTTCAAGGAACGGGGTCAGGAGCTAAAAGTAGAGCTTATCCAGGAGAAAGGCGACAAAAAGGTGACCTGCTATGAGCAGGGAAGTTTTATAGATTTCTGTTTAGGCCCTCATGTTCCCTCCTCAGGCCATGTCAAACACTTCAAGCTTCTTTCTGTATCAGGTGCTTACTGGAAAGGAGACGAACAGGGAAAGCAGCTTCAAAGAATCTATGGGACTGTTTTTTTTACGAAGAAGGACTTAAAGGATTATCTCACTCTCTTGGAGGAAGCCAAAAAGAGAGACCACAGGAAGCTCGGCACTGAA
The DNA here is from genome assembly GCA_004377005.1 of Candidatus Aminicenantota bacterium. Taxonomy (GTDB): domain Bacteria; phylum Acidobacteriota; class Aminicenantia; order Aminicenantales; family Aminicenantaceae; genus SOIV01. The sequence continues at coordinate 605 of SOIV01000123.1, forward strand.
CTGGATCTTTTCAGTTTCAATGAGGATTTGGGAGCTGGATTGATTCTCTGGCATCCCAAAGGAGCTGCTGTCAGGCACGTTATCGAGTCCTATTGGAGGGAAGAGCATCTGAAAGACGGCTACGATTTTCTCTACACGCCCCACTTAGCCAAGCTTGATGTTTGGAGGAAAAGTGGGCACACGGAGTTCTATGATGCCATGTACCCTCCAATCCAGAGCGATGAAATTGAGTACGAACTTAAACCCATGAATTGCCCTTTCCATATCATGGTTTTCAACTCCAGGCAGCGAAGCTATCGCGATTTGCCCATAAGATGGGCAGAACTGGGAACAGTTTACCGTTACGAGCGGAGTGGAGTTCTCCATGGACTTATGCGAGTCAGAGGATTCACCCAGGATGATGCTCATATCTTCTGCCTCCCTGATCAACTTGAAGAAGAGATAAAGCGCGTCATCTTTCTGGCTTTACGAATTTTGAAAACCTTTGGATTTAGAGAGTATGAAATCTTTCTTTCCACCATTCCTGAAAAATATGTGGGAAAGATTGAGGATTGGGAGAGAGCGACTCACGCATTGGAGAAAGCCCTGAAGGCTGCAAAACTTGATTTTCGGGTGGATGAGGGAGCAGGAGTTTTTTACGGGCCTAAAATAGATATCAAAATAAAAGATGCTTTGCAGAGGTCCTGGCAGTGCACAACCATCCAGCTTGATTTTAATCTGGCTGAAAGGTTTGATTTGCGCTATGTGGGCGAAGACGGAAAACGCCACAGTCCTTTTCTCATTCACAGGGCAATCCTGGGCTCACTTGAAAGATTCTTTGGTGTCTTGATCGAGCACTACAACGGAAATTTCCCGGTCTGGCTTGCTCCTGTCCAAGTGATCATTATCCCTGTTGCAGAGAGGCATAATGATTATGCGACTTCTTTAGATAAAACATTCAAAGAGAATGGGTTAAGATCACGTGTGGACCTTCGCCGGGAAAAAATCGGTTATAAAATCAGGGATGCAGAAATTCATAAGATTCCTCTCATTCTAGTTGTGGGGGATAAAGAAGTCACCAAGGGAACAGCTTCCCTGAGAGTTCATACGAAGGGCGATAGAGGTGAAGTAGTTGTTAATGAATTCCTTGAAAAAGTAAAGGAATTGGATGAAAATAAATATTTAATCGTGAATCTTTAAAGGAGGTCAATCATTAGAAGGCGCACATTTTATCCAGTGAGAAGGAGCAGAAAGCCGCATAGGATAAACGCGATGATACAGGCGAATGAAATCAGGGTGATTGATGAGGATAAAAAACAACTGGGGATTCTGTCGGTGGCGGAGGCCATATCTATTGCCAAGGAGAAAGGCTTGGATTTAGTCGAGATTGCCCCTAAGGCAGTTCCCCCCGTATGTCGAATTATGGATTATGGCAAGTTTCTGTATGAATTACATAAAAAAGAACATGAGGCAAGGAAACACCAGAAGCAGATTCAAGTCAAAGAGATGCAATTCAGGCCTAAAATTAGCATTCATGATTACAGTTTCAAGATGCGGCATATCCAGAGATTCCTGAACGATGGCAACAAGGTTAAAATAAGGGTTATGATGAGAGGAAGAGAAAAAGCTAAACCCGAGTTGGCCATCCAGATTTTAGACAGGGTTTTCGAAGATACCAAAGACACCGGGTTTCAGGACGGAATTATTCGACGACAAAGCTGGGCTGTTTCAGCTCTGTTATGCCCTGTAAAGGCAGGAGGAAAAGATGCCAAAACTGAAAACGCACAGAGGAGCCAAAAAGAGGTTCAAAGTAACAGGGAAAAAGAAGATAGTTCATAGTAAGGCTTATAAGAGCCATCTTCTCACCAAGAAGTCAGCAAAGAGGAAAAGGAAGTTAGGGAAAAGAGACCTTATTAAAAGTGCAGATCGAAGCAAAATTAAAAGGATGCTTCCCTACGAATTTTAGAGAATAAACCCTCTAAAACACTACTGATTTAAACTGCAAGGAGAAGAAAATGCCCAGAGTAAGAAGAGGCACTAAAAAAAGTAGAAGAAGGTCAAAGATTTTAAAATTGGCCAAGGGTTATTGGGGAGCACGGAGCCGTAACTACCGCACAGCTAAAGAAGCGGTGGAGAGAGCCCTTCTTTATGCCTACAGGGACAGAAGGACCCGCAAGAGAGATTTCAGACGGCTGTGGATTATCCGCATCAAAGCTGCGGCAGAGAACAATGGTCTCTCTTATAGCCGCTTTATCCATGGCCTGAAAGAGCTGAATATCGAACTCGACAGGAAGATCTTGGCAGACCTGGCTGTCAATTCTCCCCAGACTTTTTTCGAGATAGTCCAAAAAGTAAAGGATGCAAAATAAAAAAAGAAATAGAAAAAGGGGACATAAAAAATGGGGCCAGGCCCCATTTTTTATTTTTGTCCCCTTTATTAACCTGGATTATTCACGGATCGAGTTTGCCAGATTGCCACGCTCCGCTCGCA
>SOIV01000165.1 GCA_004377005.1 Candidatus Aminicenantota bacterium
TCAAAAATCTATTTGTAACCAAAAAGCATGCTATAAATAATCAACAAAATTAAAGTTATCCCGGTAATAAGGAAAGCGTATCCAAAGATTCGCATAGCGAGCAGCTTTTTCGGAGAGATTTCCTTCAGCACGACTGATTTTTTCAATTCACCAGAATCTTTGAGATATTTGTACTCTTCAGGACGATCTTTCTTGTATTCGTCCAGAAGTACTATTCCGGTAAAGATGACAGGATCCAAAGGGAAGGATTCGGGCCGCAGGTGGGTGTTGAAGAAGTGAATCGTGAAGATGAATCCTACAGCTAACAGAGCTTCGTCGCTATGGATGATCATTGCCACATTGATGAGCCAGCCGGGCAAAATTTTAGTGAAGAGTTCCGGAAGCCAGAGGATCAATCCGGATATTCCGATGATGCCAATTCCCCAGAAAACAGCCATATAATCGAATTTTTCCCAGTAGGTCCAGCGGCCATACTTCGGCCGGGGACCGAAGCCGAGAAACCATTTTATCGAACCAACAAAATCTCGTACATCTTTTTTATTAAACCAGAGCGAGCGCTTACCGAAGATCATTTGTTTCCAGGACGTCCTGGTTTTAATTTTAGTTCTGACCATAGAAAACAAATGGGTGAAAAAGTATCCAAAAGTAATGATGGCTGATATGCGGTGAATACGTCCCGCGATTTTAACTCCTCCTAACAGATTTGCAAGGAATTGGGCCCAGGGCATGTTTGCAAATTTGAGCATCATTCCTGTTAGCGCCAGTGCCACAAAACTGAGAATCACAAAAATGTGGGTGATCCGTTGCTCTGTAGTAAAACGCTGAATGTAATATTTTTTATGAATCCTTTTGTGTTTTCTTTTTTCTTTGAGATATTTGAAAGACCGGGGCATCCATAATAAAGTATGCAAGCCAAAAAAACCGAAGACAGCAATAAGCAAGTAAGTCATCGCCCAGAACGTGAAATAGAGGAAAGGATATTTTTGTTTGTCATGATGGGTGGCATGAGTCAGGTAGCCGGTGAATCGGCGGTTGGCATCAGGATGACATTTCTGGCAGGTCTGAACAACTTTCTTTAATCCTACGTGAGAATCCGGATCATCGATTTTCCTTATGTCATGTGCTCCGTGACAGTCAGAACACTTGGCTGCCTTTAGATAGCCGAGAGTATAGGCTTTGCCGTGAATTGTTTCTGTGTATGTTTCTGAAAGGTCGGCATGACAGGAGCCGCACTGGTGAGTGACTTCTGCCATGAATTGGTCCTGCTGTATTTCTTTAATTTGATGAGCAGAGTGGCAGTCTTCACAATTAGGTAATTTTTCAGCAGTTTTTGAACCTGACGGGCTGTGAATACTGTCAACAAATTCATTATAGATACCCCTGTGACAGGTGGCGCATGTTGCAGGAAGGTTTTCCGGGTGAGTGGATGACTGATCGACCTCGTGGTTCAAGATATAGTGAGTGCTGTGGCAGTCCGTGCACACAGCACTGGGCAGCAAGCCCTTTTTGATCAAGCCCTGTCCATGCACACTGCTTGAGTAGTCTACCAGAATGCTTTCCTGCTCTATTTTGAGGGTATCCGGAGCAGCTAGCTTACCGTGGCAATCTCCGCACAACTTGGGGATGTTGGCCCGGTAAGTCTTATCTTGTTCATCCAGGTGAGAGAGAACAGTGTGTTTTCCATGACAATCCGTACAGTAAGGAGAATCAGGATTCTTCCGGAAATAGGCTTTCCCGTGTTCACTTTCAAAGTAATCCTCTGCAATCTGAGCGTGGCAGTTTGAGCAGTCAACACGGCCTGCAGTTTCGCAGGGTCTATGAATCTGCGGGTTGATATCGGTATGACACTTCACACAGGGAATGTTCCTGTGCATGGAATTCTGTATGTGCTCTTTGCGGACAGTCATTGAAACCTGCTGTCCACCGACCGTTTTATAGACATCTTCCTTTTCGTGGCATTTGAGGCACTCTCGGTCAGATGTGCGAAGCACTAGGCTTGTTTTTCTTATAGTATGTGGCTGGTGGCAATCAGTGCAGGCAGGAATGGCACCTGGCTCTAGTTCCCAGAGTTCCCCCTTGATGATTTTTATATGCACTTCTTCGATTCGGGCATGGCATTGGGTGCAGGTTGAGGCGATGTTGCGGGCAGATACTGTCGAGCGTGCATTCGTGTGAGGAAGAATCTGGTGGTTGCCGTGGCAGTCATTGCATGTTGCCGTAACGATTAAGCCTTGCTTGAACAGGCCTTCGCCATGAATACTCTGGGAATAATTGGATAAGATGTCTTTTTCTGGGATGTTATAAATCCGGGCAACAGGCGCCCCTTCCCTGTGGCATTTTCCGCAAAGAACAGGAATGTTCATCTTATAAGTCCGGGATTTAACATCGCTGGGAGGCAAAATATAATGCTCTCCGTGACATTCGCTGCAAGTCGGAGCATAGGGAGCCCCACGTTTCAAAGCTCTTCCATGAATTCCGGCGAAAAATTCCTCATCGGCTTTATCATGGCAAATCCCGCAGTTCACATGCTCAAGTCTCTCGGGGTGGGGGAACTCTTCCACATCTGCATCTATATGGCAAGAAGTGCAATCTAAGTCCTTGTGAACTGAACCTGAAAACTTCTTAAAGTCCACATAAAGAGAAATGGTGCGGCCCCGTTGCTTAGTAGTTAATTCAGGATCGTCATGGCAAATCGCACAATCCTCGTTTGTCGTAGCAGCTAAAAAGGAGGCAAAGATTATACAAAGAAGGAAGGTAAAGAACGAAATTTTCCGAAGCTTCATTAGTAATTATAGAGTATATTTAAACTGTAAGTTTCTATTTAACTTCTAAGCCTGAGGCTATTGGCCTGATCTTATAAAGATTTTTTTCCAGGTTTGAACTGTGCTAAGGCTTCTTAAACCGGTGGATATAGCACAAGTTAAAATTTTAAGGGGATTCATTTGGAGTTTTTTTTGTGATTTGTTTTATTTTAAGAAATAGAGCTATGGATAAGAGAAAGATGAAGCAAGTGGCAATTATAAGCCCTGTCTTTCTGAATTTAGCTTCTCTTAAAGCAGCCTCTCCTGCATTTGTCACCTCAGCGACTACTTTCTTTCCTTCTTCGATTTTCTCTTCAATCTCCATAAGTGAAAAGCTGTGAGTTAAATTTCGAACAAAGATCAGTGTGCTATTTGCTTCGGTCAACATGAATTTGGGTTCACTTACTTCAACTCCTTGCCTATCTGCTTGCTCTAATAGACTTTCGGCATGGCGGATTTTCTTGATGAATGCGTCGAGTTTTTCCTTAATGCGTGAAGCTATCTGATAGGGTTCGGAATCAGGCTCATGACACTGGATGCAGACAGCCTTCTCTCCTGTGCCGAGCATTTCATCGGATGGAGGTAGAATCTTGTGGTTTCCGTGACATGCTTCACATTCGGATAGCTCCATTTCATCAAAGGCCTTTTTATGAGGACTTTGAGAGAATAGCTCTCCAGCGCTTGGATGACATTGCCGGCAGATATAGGCAATTGAAGTAACTTCAGGCGGAGTAGCGCCGTGATTGCCATGGCAATCATTACAAACAGGAGCGGAGAGGTCCTTTTTTTCAAAAAGGGCATGGGCGTGGACACTATCTTTGTAATCATCCCATTGTTTGGTTGGGATTTTATAGTCTTTCATATAATTTGTATCAGAGTGACATCGGCTGCAAGTTTGAGGAATATTCCAGGGGAAAGTCCAGGATTTGGGGTGAGTAGCAGCCTGGATGCCATGAGCAGCATGGCAGTCAGTGCAAAGAGCGACTTTTGTATCTCCTTTTTTTAAGAGCTGGCCGTGCTTGCTTGTCCAGTATATATCTAACTGATCAACTCTAATTCTGGGGTTGAAGCGCCTCATGTATCTGGAATCAGAATGGCAGGAAGCACAAAATTCAGGAATGCGGAATCTTTGAGGTGCTCCCTTAAAAGTTTTATCTTTGGCCAAATCGATATCTTCTTCTGCAGGATTTCCTCCATGGCAATCTGCGCAACTCAACCCGAATTGTTGATGAATATCTATCTTAAAGGCTTCCACAGGGGCCAGAAGTTCATCTTCCAGTTCTTGGTGACACTCGACGCATGAGTTTTTTTGGGCATAGAGGGAAAGACTGAAAATGGATATAGCCAGGAAAAAAATACTCAACAGGTTAATTATTTTCCTCATTTTCCGCGCTTTCATTTCTTATAAACCTGGCAGAAGATATGTCACAGCAGTCATTACTACTATATAAAGAAGAACGACCCAACCTATAAAAGAAAAAACTGGACTCCTTCTTTCCTTGGCCGCATTTCGATCCAGGAAGGGAACAAGCATCCAGAGGAGGCCACCTATCATAAAGCCAAAAATAGCTATCATTTCTCCTTCAATGGAAAAAATATGAGCAGGTATGATTTTCAGAGTTGAGAACATAAAAGTAAAATACCATTCTGGCTTTATTCCGATAGGAGTTGCGGCAAAAGGATCTGCTTTTTGGCCGATTTCCCAGGGGAAAAATACACAGAGCACACCGATGAGAGCTAGAATAAGCATCCAGCCCAGGGAGTCTTTCAGGATAAAATTGGGGAAAAAGGGAACTTCTTTGACCTTGTTTTCAGGTATCCCTATGGGCTTGCTCATTCCCAGTATTTGGACTAAGAGGACATGAATTCCAAGAATCATCACTGTCAGCAAAGGCAGAATGCCTATATGGAGCCAGAAAAAGCGGGAAATGGTAGCCCCAGTGACATCAGTCCCTCCTAATATGAAAGTCTTGATGTGGTTTCCAATCAAGGGAAGAGTCCCAGCAATATCTGATCCAATCCGGGTGGCAAAAAAGGAAAGCTCGTTCCAAGGAAGCAGGTATCCACTGAAGCCAAAGGCAAGGAAAATAAGAAGAAGGAAAAAACCGGTTATCCAGGTTAATTCCCGTGGTGATCTGTAAGCTTTGAGAAAGAAAGAGCTGAACATATGAATGAAGATAGCTGCGATTAGAATGTTTGCGGACCAGCTGTGTACGGAGCGCATCAGCCAGCCAAATTTAACCTGGCTCATGATGAATTGAATGCTTTCATGGGCCGAATCTACAGAAGGGGTGTAATAAAGGAGGAGCAAAATGCCGGTGAGAACTTGAAGAATAAAAAGAAAGAGACAGATGCCTCCGAAATAATACCAGAAAGAATGTTTGTGTTCAGGAACCTTCTTTTTTTTGGCAAACTGAATGAGGTCAGAAAGCTTAAAGCGAGTGTCAAGATAAAAATAAATACTTTGAAGAATGTTTTTCATCTCAGCCTTTTTTTGAAGCGACGATATCTTCACCTGAGATTTCCACGTTGTAAGATTCCAAAGGAGCAGGAGGAGGACCAGAGATGACATTTCCACTGAGATCAAATCTTCCGTTATGACAGGGGCAAAGAATCGTTCCAGTATCACTCTCGTAGATGACAGTACAGGTGAGGTGAGTGCATATAGCAGAGAAAGCCCTTAGCTCTCCGTCTGAAGTGTTTATCAGGATGCCAGGGGAAGTTCCGAATTTAAAGATTTTAGACGTGTTTGGTGCGAGTTCGCCTAATTTTGCGGCCGTGACTTTTTTTATAACGGCCTCAGTTTGTTTTGTCGGCAGGATATAACGAATAGTCGGGTAAAGAAAGGCAATAACCGTGCCGGCCAGACTCCCTCCCAAAAAAAAGTCTATGAATTTTCTTCTATTCATTTAATGGGTTTTTTCCAAATGGTTCTAGCGTTTTTTTAAAATTTGTCAATATCTCTTCTATAGTCAAGTAGTTATGGATGCCAGAGCTCCCGTCGAGTTCAACGTTTTTAAGAGATTTTTCAATATCTAAGAGTTGAGCTTTTTCTTCTTTAGACAAGCTGAGTTTTTTCCTCTCTTTCAGAGAAGTCTTCAAGGAACGGATAAGGTCTTTTACTGACTTCTGCCATTCAAGAAAGATATCACTGTAATCTTCTTCATGACAATCGACGCACTTATTCCTGTCAGAGCGATAGATTTGATTTTGAGGACTGAGGTGACAACCTGTGCATTCTACCTCAGCTTCAAACATTATGTCCTCAGGGATCTTTTGACCGTTTAATTGGCCTCCCTGATAGAACGTCTTTTGTATCTGATGACAGATTGTGCAGTCTTTTTCTGGTTCCTTGTGATGACAGACAGCGCAGCTCTTTTTTGTGGCGATAAATTCTCCATGTTTTCTGACATTGGAATGGCAGGTGCTGCACTGTATTTTCTGTTCAATCAAATGCTTTTTATGGGGGAAATCAAGGCCAAAGATTTGAGTGTTTATTTCTTCGATTCCAGCGTGGCAGTTAGAGCATTGAGTTGGCACTTCTTTCGCTGAAGCCAAAAAGATTTCAGGCTTATAAGAAGAGCTTATGAGACGGAGAGCTTTAACCAGATTAACATAGGAAGCTCGGAGTAATTCCAGAGAGTAAGTCATATTGTGGACGCTTTTTCCTCTCTCCACAATATCAATGTTGAAGGCTGCCTCATCCAGCAGCGATTTGGCCTTTTCCTTGTTGGGCTTTTTGGTTTGGACAATTTCTTGTCTGACCCTTGTAAATATGGTTTTGATTTTGTTCAATTTTTTTTCAGTGGAGATTTCCCAATCTTCGAGAATTCTGGAAAAGCCTCTTCCGTGACAGGATTCGCACGCTCTTGCCTTGGAGATAAAAGTCTCACTTTTTATTATTCTTCCGCCAGTTTCTTCGTGGAAAATATGACAACCTTTACAGCTCAATCCCTTTTCCAGCATGATATTGGGCATAGGATGGGCTTGTCCTTTGCCTCCCTCGCCGGCGAAAAGGATTTTTTGCGCTTTATGATAATCTGTGTGGCAAGTCTGGCAATCCGATATGGCTTCGATATCTTTAACAATTTTGTGCTGAATATCTAAATGACATTGGTTACATTCGATTTTATGGGAAAAAATATGAGTAGAATGCATGAGGTCGGTATCATCGTATTTGTTCAGCCTGTCGGTTTCCCAGTGACATTTGTAACAATTTTCTCGAGGCACTTCTCCATCCCCGATGATTGTTTGACTGTGGCATTTATCACATTTGAATCCGTTATCAAAGACAAGCGAGTGATTGTATTTAGAAGTCTTTTCTGAAACTAGATCTTCACGGTGATGACAGTGGGAACATTCGCTGATTTGGGGATAATGCTCGCTCTCCTTGAAATGGCAGATAAAACATGTGCTGTTAGTGACGGTTATGTGTTCACCCTGGACAATTTGGGAATGACAGCTTGTGCACCGGAGTTGTTTGCCTCTTTTCAAGTCCGAAAAGTGAATTTTGTGGTCAAAAACAATTTTATCAAATTTAACCTGGCCTTCTAGGAGCCTTTTATCATGGCATCCTTCGCGAAGACAGGCTTCATCGGGAATCTCAGCCCAGGGTTTCGATTTAAGGTAGAGTTTAGTCCAGTATCTGCCGACTTGAAGAATTCCCTCGACTTTCGCCCTTAATTTTGATCTTAATCCGGGAGGATAGTGACAGGTGTTACATTCGACATGACTGTGGGAAGAGGTCTCCCAACTTCTGTAAAAAGGTTTCATGTAATGGCAGGAGGAGCAAAAATACGAATGAGAAGTGTATTCGATAGAACCAATAGAGAGAATAAGAACAAATCCTGCAATGGCCAGGATAATAATTCTTTTTTTCTTTTTTTTATTCATTTTTCCCTATGTAAGGGTTTTTTCATTTGTAGGGGTTTGATTCATCAATCCCCTACAATTCCTTTAGCCACTTATCATACATAACTGTGTAGGCCAGCAAGCAAATAATTTACGCCAAAATAAGTGAAAAGAGCAGCCAAAAATCCGATAATAGCAACATAAGCAGAACGCCGTCCTTTCCAGCCCATAACGATTCGTGTATGAAGATAGAGGGCAAAGACGAACCAGGTTATCAGGCTCCATGTCTCTTTGGGATCCCAGCTCCAGAATCTACCCCAGGCATAATAAGCCCAGATCATTCCAAAGACAAGACCTCCCAGAGTAAAGAGAGGAAAGCCGATAGCGATACATTTGTAGCTCACGGAGTCTAATTTTTCAGCTGAAAGACCAGATTTTATTCCTTTTCCTTTTTTCGAGTCAGCCGCTAGATACATGATGCTGGTGATAAAAGCTACGGCAAAGAAGGCCTCCCCCAGGAGAGTCACAGATACGTGGAGCCAGAGCCAGTAGCTTTGAAGTGCTGGAACCAAGGGGGTTGCTTCTTTGGGCATCAAAGGCGAGGATGCTAAAGCCATCAACGCAATGACAATAAGCATGAAATAAGGGCCTGCTTTTCGAATCTTATATTTAAACTCTATGATGACATAAGCAAGAATTGACGACCAGGCGAAAAAAGAAAGAGACTCATACATGTTGGTGAATGGAGCATGGCCACTTTCAAAGGTTCTCAATAACAGGGCTATGGTGTGGATGAAGAGTCCTACAAAAGCAAACGAGAATCCTATTTTTGCCAGGTTTTCTCTTTTTGAGAAAAGGAAGGAAAAATAGCTAAAAGCAGAAATGATGTAGAGAATAAAAGTTGCGAGGAATAAAGTCGATTCATTCATCTAAAACTCCTTAAGGAAGTCATGATTTTCTCAAATTCAGATTGAAGGGCTTCTCTGCTTTTAGAAGCAATTCCCCCCGCGATTACTTTAGTTTTTCCCTGGCTTTCTTCTAGAATAACCTTGATTTCCCGTGTAGGCCAGTAAAAAGCAAAAGCAAGACCTATCATTAAAAAGGTGCATCCTACCCAAATGAAATTTACTCCTGGGTCTTTAGCTGCTTGGATAACAGAGAATTGGCCAGCCTTGAAGTTTTTTAGTTCAAAAGATAAATCTGTTTCTTTTTCTGAGTGGATGCGGGCGAAGTCAGGAAATTTAGAAAAAATCCAACCGGACATAATTTTCTCATCTCCTTCCCATCCTTCTATAAAGGCGGCAGGATTGTTGGGCTGAAGAGAACGGGATATGATCTCGTTTCTTTCATTGATAACAAAATCAGGGATAAAATTAAGTACAGAAATATGGATGTTTTCACTTTCGAGCCGCACTCTTTCACCCACTGTCACATCTATTTTCCTCAAGAATGATGGATCTTTTCTTTTTCTTACCCAAATTCCTACAGAAGTATTTGTCCAGTTCCAGCCATAGCTGCTTTGATAAAAAACAAAGCCTTTATAGGATAGGGGATGATTAACCTCGATGACTTTGCTTAGAATTGGCTTCTCATTTTCAATAACTGTGAGTGTGCTCTTCCAGTCTTTGACCATGCCGTTGGGGTAGTATTCTGTTTCGAATTTATCAAGCCTCAGCTTAAATTCAGCTCCAGGAATACCGCGAATATCTCCTTCTGTAAAGGTTAAATCTTTCCTGAATCCCCCAGCACCGCTGATAATGCCCCCTGCGAGAATAATAAGGATGCCGATGTGGACAAAGTCAGCACCAAACCAGCCCAGAATCTTTTTCCGGGCGAGAAGAAAGGTTTTGTTTTCCCTTTTCGCCTCTTTAAGCCGATAATGCCTTGAGGAAAGTTCCCTCTTGAGCTCTTTTTTGGCTTTGTCCAGACTGATGTTTTTTTTGAATTCTTCTTTAATTTTTAAGACAGTAATCTCTTTTGATTCCATTTCCAGTTTTGGGTGAAATGCTTTTCTGAGTTTGGGTGAGAGGCGAGTTAAAGTACAGACTATGATATTCAAGGCAAAAAAGCAAAGAAGGGCGATGAACCACAATGACTGATAGAGCTTGGTAAGTTGGAGTCGATTGAATAGATTTGCAAACTGTCCATAGTGGGCTACATACTCATCTAGGCTTCTATGTTGAGGGATAAATGTGCCCAGCATTGAAGCAAGA
>SOIV01000043.1 GCA_004377005.1 Candidatus Aminicenantota bacterium
GCATCGAGCATGGCTATTTGGAAGCTGCCGGGGCTTTGGGCTTTTGTGGCTGCTTTCTCGCCCACAAGGCCGAAGTAGGCGAGTGCAGTGGTTGTTGCTGTGACAGGGTCAGAATCCACTGCCAAGAACGCTCCAATAAGGACCGTTGCAGTGCAGCCCGTGCCCGTACAATAACCCATAAGATCATGGCCGTTAGAAACACGGTAGATACGCTCTCCATCTGTGATGAGATCTACTTTCCCCGTAATTGCCAGAGTAATATTCAGTTCCTTGGAGAGTACAAGAGCTGCATCGGCTGCCTCGTCCACAGTGTGGATGGAGTCAACACCCTTTGTTTTGGAGCCCTCATGGGCTAAGGAAAGCACTTCAGAGGCATTTCCCCGGACCACTTTTATGGAGAGTTCGTCTATAAGTCGCTTGGCGGAGTCAGTCCGCAGTTTCGTAGCCCCTGAACCCACTGGATCCAGAATAACCGGAACATTCAGTTCGTTGGCACGTTTGCCTGCTTTGAGCATCGAATCAACCCAGTAAGGAGTGAGGGTTCCGATGTTAAGTACCAGTGCGCCAGCAAAGGAAACCATCTCCTCGACTTCCTCTGATGCATGGGCCATCACAGGTGAAGCACCGCAGGCGAGCAATGCATTCGCGGTGTAATTCATGACCACATAGTTCGTGATGTTATGAATCAAAGGCTTCTTCTCACGGAGACTCTTCAGATTTTCTCCTGCCTTTTGCGCGAGATTTTGGTCAAACATCCTATCTTCCTCCTTTTGTGAAGTGATCCCATCCTACAGGAGTGATGTGTCGCCTAGTTCCATCAGGAAGTATCAATTGGATATCGCCGACTGAATCAGTAATCTTACCGACTTCGGTGACAGGCACATTATCCACTGAGGCAACAGCAGAACAGATTTGAGCCGCGTTTTTAGGACGACTGGTGATGATCAACTCGTAATCATCGCTATCCTGTAAGAACAATTCGTAAGGATCCAACTTTAGTTCGAGAGCAGCTTGACGAAGATCCTCACTTATAGGTAATTCTTCTTGAATTAGTACAGCCCCCACACTACTATCCTGACAGATATGTCCTAGATCACCCAGGAATCCGTCGCTGGTGTCAATCATAGCTGTTGCATACCCTGAGCGGGCAATTGCCTGTCCTTCCCGTGCGCGGTGCGAGGGAGTATTGAAGGCGCGTACCAGCGGATGCTCTCGAATATCCTTTCTTGACTGGGAACGTAACAGAAATTGCAGACCTGCTGCGGCTTGTCCTGGATACCCTGTGACCAGAATCGCATCTCCAGCCTTGGCTGTAGAACGGAGCATGAGTTTGCTTTGCTCTACCTCGCCAAGTAAGGTGATGTCAATGAAAATGGCATCCCTTATCTTGGTGATGTTGCCGCCTATGATAGAAGCCCCAAACGGATTGAGTTCCATGGCGAATCCACGATACATGTTTTCCACATCCGCGACAGGCATGTCTGTTTTTAGCCCTAATGACACGAGGGCGTATAGAGGCTGGCCTCCCATAGCACCTATGTCACTTATGTTCACCACCATCGCCCGTCGTCCTAAATCTAAGGGAGTGATGCGATCTGATAAGAAATGTTGGCCATCTACCAGGCAATCACAAGTGACCAATAGTTCATATCCAGGACGAGGTCGGATAGACGCAGTATCATCCCCGATGCCCAGTGTCACCCCAGGTGTTTTAACTCCCTCTTTTTTGAGGAGTTTGTGAATTCGATGGATTAATCCGAATTCTCCGACATCTGCCAGAGTCTTAGGCATGATTCCCTCTTAATGTCTCTGTTTGGAGAGCTTGGCGGAGCGCCCGGGTCGCCTGCTCAGGATCTTCTTGACAACAGACAGCAGAAATCACAGCGATTCCCCGTGCGCCGGCCCGTATCACCTCAGGCGTATTATCTGCACTTATGCCACCGATGGCAATAATAGGGAGAGGGATAGCTTCAACCGTCTGTTTCAGGAGCTTTATTCCGGTGACAGGGTCTGCATCTGCTTTGGATGCAGTCGGATAAACGGGACCAAATCCGATGTAGTCTGCTCCTTCAGCGAGGCACTTCTGGGCTTCTTCAAGGGAAGCTGCAGATCCGCCAATGATCCGGTTTTCGCCTAATAGTTTGCGTGCCAGAGCGATGGGGAAATCATCTTGTCCTAAATGGACGCCGTCTGCCTCTGTGGCAATCGCAACGTCTACGCGATCGTTCACAATGAGTGTTACACCAGAGTCTAGGCACAGTTGTTTTAACTGTCGGACAATCTCGATCATCTCCCGCGTTGTCCCAACCTTCTGGCGGAACTGGATAGTATCAGCGCCGCCTTTTATTGCCATTCTGGCGAGTTCCAGATGTGAGAAACGGGATTGCAGTACTGTGTCTGTGAGTACGTGCAGTCGACCAATTTGTTTCATAAATGATCTCTTTGGATTATGATCCTATCTGGAAAATTGTAGCCCCAGGTTTTATACCAAAGCATCCATGAAGGAATATTATATTGACGGAACTGTATCAAGTATTAAAAGTATAATTGTTCAGTGACTACTGCTTTTCAGGAACAGGGTGCTTTACCTTTTCCCAAGCAGCCTCAAAATCAAAAGGCTTTTCGTGGGCCATATCATGACAGGTTAAGCATTGCTTTTTAATGGCCTCGGCTGACTCATAAAGAATAAGGCCATTCTTCACCGACTCTTCCCGGCTTTTCATGATTTTCAATTTTTTGTAAGCGCTGCCCGGACCATGGCAGACTTCACAAGTCACTCCTTCTTCTTTTAATTCAGGATCTTTTTCGAAGAGGGGAGCATGGCACTTAAGACATTCTGGATTATCACGTGCGTCTGGAACCTTGGCTTTGACTTCTTCAGTGGTTAAAGGCGCAAAAGATTTGGAGTGCTTGCGTTCTTCCCAGAGAGGGAATTGTTTTCCTTGCTTCTCGGTTTTATGGCAGATTTTGCATTTTCCAGCGCCAACATAAGTAAACTCCTGGCTAAAAAGACTGATAATAGATATAAGGAAAATTCCAATAA
>SOIV01000121.1 GCA_004377005.1 Candidatus Aminicenantota bacterium
TCGAAAAAATTGACAAATGTAAAAGAAAGTTTTACAGTCTCTCCGTTCACAGGTAATTAATTTAACCTTTTGGTAAAGGAGGGATACAGTGGAGAGCACGTACAAAATAATCGAACTTATTGGAACAAGCCCCACCTCTTGGGAAGAAGCGGCGAAAAGCGCCGTCGAAACAGCCGCTAAGAGCCTCAAAGATTTGAGGATTGCAGAAATTGTTGAATTCGATATGAAAGTAGAAGATGGGAAAGTTTTAGCTTATCGCGCAAAAGTAAAAGTCTCTTTTAAGTATCAGGTGTAAGCTAGAGCGATTTGCTTATCCTGATTCCCGCCAGAACAGAAATGGATAGGGAATTTTGAGCGGCGTCAGGATTTACTCTTTCTTTTCAAAGTATTTAGAGAGTAACAATCAAACTCTCTTCCAGGGAATGAAAGCTCAAAATTCACCTCTAATCCGTCGGAATCCAAGCGCCTAAAAGTTAATCTTGCCTTTAATCCCGGAGGCGCGTTTTCTATTTGCTCGGTTGCAAATACTAATTTTCCCTCCTCAGAGATATCCTCAAGAACATACTGAGTTATGAACCCTTCAACATGGAATTGTCTGAACACAATTTTTTTCCTTGAGCCATCATAACTGAAAAATCCCCAGTCTTCGTGAACCTCTCCCTTAGGGTTTTTCTCCTGTGGTTCAAAGGTAGCTTTAGTCCTCATATGAAGGTATCTTCCTTTCATAATGAATTCAAAATCATGGCTAACCGTTGAAATTCCAGATTTTCCTTCTCCTTTACCCTCCCATTGTCCGACTAAAAACTTCATGGGTTCCCAGACATCCTGTTTTTTCTCTGCTTGAGCTGCCAGTAACGCCGGTAATATCATAACCATTACGAGAATTTTCCTTATCATCGCACTCCCTCTTTATTTAGCAACAGATTCAGGTTGTATCCGGTATTTTTCAAACCAGGCGATAAGATAAAGCTGCTGAAGGAGTCTGTGAGAAGGGCGTCTCCAGCCGTGGTATTCCTCAGGCATCCGGACGAGGAGGGTTTCCTTTTTAAGCTTTTTCAAAGCACGGTAGTATTCTTCACTTTGACCCATTGGGGTTCTAAGGTCCGCCTCACCGGTCATGACCATTGTGGGAGTAGTTACGTTTCCAACATAATGAAGAGGTGAACGCACTGCATATTCCATCGGATCTTCCCAAGGATATTTCCTGAACTGTTTGTACCAATCTGAACCATCAGTTGTTCCCACAAATGAATGCCAGTTGATTACTGGTCTCATCGATACTGCTGCTCTGAAGCGGTCGGTATGTCCGACAATCCAGGCTGTAAGGACTCCACCGCCGCTGCCTCCGCAGACGAACAGATTATCCTTGTCTATGAATCCCTTGACTAGGGCTGCATCCACGCCAGCCATCAGATCATCATAATCCTTCCCAGGATAAGAAAATTGAATACCGTTAACAAAGTCCTGTCCGTATCCTGTGCTTCCTCTTGGGTTCATGTATAAAACCGCATACCCGTTTGCAGCGAAGTTCTGCCAGGCCCAGCTAAAACGCACCGAATACATTGCCCAAGGACCGCCGTGGATATAAAGAACCATCGGATATTTTTTGTTGGGCTCAAATTCAGCAGGTTTTATAAGCCAGCCCTGTAAATCAAGTCCATCAGGGGACTTGAACCACAATTCTTCAACTTCTCCGAGTTTTACATTTGCCAGAACATCCCCGTTGACATCGACAAGTTTTTTAATGTTGTCCGGCTTTCGAAGGTTAAATGTGACCAGGTATTCAGGTTTGTGAAAAGTAGAACGCGTGGTTGCAACCTGGCCGTTTTTTGCGATTGATAGCCCGGATAAATAATGGACACCCTTGGTTATTTTCCTAAATTTTCGGTTTGTAGAAACAAGATATAAGTTAGATACTCCCTTTTCACGCATTAGATAATAGAGTCCAGAGCCATCAGGAGCCCAGGTAATGTTTGAGGGTGAATTGGGAAGGTCTGCGGCCAGGATACGCTTTTTTGTTCCTTGGATGTCCATAAGATACAGGTTTGAGATATGGCTTGTATAATTTTTATCATCATAGCCTGCATAGGCAATCCACTTGCCGTCCGGTGATATACGAGGTCCCCTGTCAGGACCTTTTCTATCAGTTAATGTCTTTATTTTAAGCGTGCTTAGATCAACTGAATAAATTTCGGAATCACCACGTAGATATTCAGCATCGGGTTTACGAATTGCGCTGAAGTATATCTTTTTTCCGTCTTGGGACCATTGAGGATCACTGTGAGAATAATCTCCGGATGTTAATTGCCTGGGAGTTCCCCCAAGCTCTGCATCTATCACAAAAATATGAGAGTATCCTTTGGGAGTGGGTCCGCGGCCATCTCTTCTCCAGGATAACCTGTCAACTATCACAGCTGGTTTAGCCCATTTAGCTCCCTTGGGTTTTTTGGGAAGTTTTACGGGTAAAATTGATTTATCATCAGGAATAAAAAGAGTGAAAGTCAATTTCTTTCCGTCAGGAGACCATCTTAAGCTTCCGGGAGAACGATCGAGATGAGTAAGCTGGGCAACCTCCCGTGTATCAAGCCACATCACATGAATCTGTGTTGTTTCATCCCTTTCAGAAAGAAAGGCGATCTTTTTCCCATCAGGTGACCAGACAGGAGAAAAATCTCGCCAGTTTCCGTGTGTAAGCTCCCGAACACGCTTTCCTTCGCTATCCACTATCCAAAGGTTGCTCCTGGAGCGGTCATTTTTCTTATCGATCCAGCCGCGTGTAAAGATTATATGTTTTCCATCAGGTGATAAGTTGGGGCTTCTGATAGATTCCATTTCCATGTGAGTCTTTTTGTCAAGCAGCCTAAAATTTCTCTCCCCGCCAAATGTCGTCCCCAAGCCAACAGAAAATACCAGCATACCAATTACTATTGATTGGGCCATAATTTTTCTCATAACTACCTCCTTTATATTTTACGTAGGGGCTTGATTTATCAAGCCCGCACTTATTGATTATTTATATGAGGGCATG
>SOIV01000223.1 GCA_004377005.1 Candidatus Aminicenantota bacterium
TTTTATCCATCACCTGAGGCAGAAAATCGAGAGTAATCCGGCCAAACCTGTTCATCTAATTACAGTCCCCTGGTCTGGCTACAGATTTCAAAAATAAAAATATTTTCCTTCCCCTCGCCTTCCTGTCTTTATGTAGGGGCTTGATTTATCAAGCCCACCGCTTGATCATTCCTGCCTGAATTTGATTCTTCTGTAGGGGCTTGATTCATCAAGCCCACCTTTTCGATTATATAAATAAACTGAACGGTTTTAATTTTTCTTATGTATGCGTTTGGTTTTTCTTTTATAGGGATTTGATTTATCAGACCTGCACTATTGTAAAAAATGGGAACTGTTTCTTTTTTTTCCCAACTCGCGTTTTGCCCCATTTTTCTTTATTTTTCAATATCACTGCCTTTTTTAACAAACTTTTAACAATCTCTTAACAAATTCTTGACAACTTTTGCCTTTAGGGGAGCTAAATTATCAATGAAAGATGGATGAATTGAAAAAGAAAGAAACAAAGGAGCAAGAAAATGATCGTACTTTTAAACAAATATTCAAACGGCGGTAAAAGTGTTAAAAAATGGGAGGAGTCTAAACCAGAGCTTGAAGGCAAGTATTTTAGAGGAAATTATACTTTAATTTCTGATTTTGAAGATTTCAGCAAAAGACTATACAACGAGTTTCACAAGGGAGAACGAGTAGTAATAGGAGCTGGTGGCGATGGGACGATAAATTTTTTATTAAATCAAGTAATGCAGATGAAAAAAGAAGAGAGAAGTCAGTTGATTATGGGAGCTATAGGATTAGGTTCAAGCAATGATTTCCATAAGCCTTTTTCTGAGGATAAATATTTAAGTTGCGAAGTTCCGTTAAAACTTGATTGTGAAAATGCCGCTGATCATAACGTAGGACAGGTTGACTTCGAGGATGAGAACGGGAAATGGAACAGAAAATATTTTATCATCAATTGCAGTATCGGAATCATCGCTAAAGCCAATTATCTGTTTAATTCCAAAGAAAAAGTTATAAAATGGCTGAAATCTAAGTGGGTGATGGGTACAATCTGGTATGCTGCGCTAAGGACACTGTTTGCTGCCAAAAATGTTCCAGCTGAGATTAAAGTTGAGAATAAAAAGATTTCTACAGAAGTTACCAGTTTGAGTGTTGTTATCAATCCTCATGTTAGTGGTAATTTCTGCTACGATTTCAACATCAATTCCCAGAGTGATTATTTAGGTGTTGGTCTTTGTGAAAGGATGGGAATACTCGCAAGATTAAAAACCATTATCTCTTTAACTCGCGGCAAGTTCAAGGGCTTACCGAAAACTCGATCTTGGATGGCCAGGGAGATCGAGATTAAACCGGATTCTCCAACTCCTTTGGAACTGGACGGGGAAGTCTATCTAGCGCGAAGAATCAAGATCAAATTGCTTCAGGGGATTTTAAAAATAAGCCAATGATGAAAGATATTTTAGAAAACTAGCAGATTTAGATAAGAGGAATATGATGAAAATCCAGAAAATAAATCCTTACGCTTAAGGACATATCATGGCTAAGAATCGGTATGCAAGCATCTTAAGCATAGCTTTTTGGGAAGCTTTTTGGTCAACAATGAGACCCTATCTTTTTTTTGTCTCAGGAGCCGCTGGGTTGGTTGGACTTGCATTCATTGAAGATCCCAGAGTTTTCAGGATCGTCTTAGGTTTTATTCCCCTGGTTTTATCCTATGGATTAGGACAGGCTCTGACAGATTGTTTTCAGATGGATACCGACGCACTTTCCTCCCCCTATCGTCCCCTTATAAAAGGAATGATTTCGCGCAAGCAAGTTTTAAGTGTTAGCCTCGCAGGATTAACTTTAGCAATATTAATTCTGACATATTTAAATCCTATAATCTTAGTTTTTGGAGTTTTGGCAGTTGTTGGCTTACTTACCTATACGACATTAAAGAGAACATGGTGGGGAGGGCCGCTTTGGAATTCTTGGATAGTGGCTTTGTTGCCTGTTATGGGGAGGCTGGTGGATAGAGAGTATCGAGTCAGGCAAATCCTTAACTTAGGAGACTCTCCTTCTTTGGCTTTCCTTTTGGCGGTGCTCGCAATTTTTTTTGGCTATGCTAATTTTGTTGTGATGGGCTATTTCAAGGATATTTCAGCAGATAAGGAGACTGGATACAGGACTTTCCCTGTGGTTTTTGGGTGGCTACCAGCTGCTGTTTACAGCGATTTTACCGCTATCTCAGCTGCTTTTCTTACAGGCTGGGCAATGCATTCAATCGGCACTCTCAACATTTTTGGTGTTGGTATTTTTGTTGCTGCCTTGGTGATCAATGCTTATGCTCAGATAAAGATACATCAGACTCGAGATGAAAGAAAAGCTCATAGTCCGATAGCTAACATTGTTCGCTCGTTTATTCTTTACTGTGCAGCAGTTGTCATAACTCTGAAGATCGATTGGCTGGTTTTTATCGTTGTCTTCTATATTTTATTTGAGGTAGCTTTAAGATTTAGACCTGAAAAAACACAGGTGTGAGACAATGAATATTCTCTGGAACGGATATTCTGATAACGGAAAAAATCTTCGAGCGTGGAAGAAGATGCTATTAAACCAGATTCTCATAAGCTTTTGGAACTGGGCAGGGAAGTCTGTGCTGGAGGTAACACTACAATCAAATTTTTGCGAGGATCTAAAGGTAAACCGATGATGAAAGATATTTTGGAAAACTTAATGATTGAGAGGATTGCCAAAAATTTTCTCAAAGCGCCTCATAAACTACATGAAATTCATGAAACAGATGCAGAATTAATCGATATGGGAGGAGGAAGTGATAATTATTTAGCAATCACTACTGATGCTTTGGTTGAGGAGATTACCAGCGGATTATACGATGATCCTTATCTTATCGGATGGATGCTAGCTATGGTAAATTTTTCGGATTTAGCTGCAGTCGGAGCAGCACCCTTGGGTCTTCTCATCTCAATTAGTTATCCTCCAGCTTTAAACGAAGCCTTTATGACAAAGCTGACAAAAGGGATTTCTGATGCCTGCCAGCGGCTAAACACTTTTGTTCTGGGCGGCGATACTAACCAGGGAAAAGAATTGTTTCTCTCTGGGTGTGCTGTAGGACTTGTTCCCAAAAAATCGATCATTAAAAGAATAGGTGCTAAACCGGGAGATAAATTATATCTTACGCATCCTGCTGGTTTAGGGAGCGTCTTTGCCTTTTTGCGATTAGGCAAGCATGATTTTAAGCTGCCAAAGCTATTCTACCAGCCTCTGGCCAGGATAGAAGAAGGGAAAATAATCAGGGAATTTGCAAGCTGCTGCATGGATACGAGCGATGGTGTAATCCACACTGTAGACACCCTTATGAGGTTAAATCGTTGCCAGTTTGTTCTGGAAGATAATTGGGACCAAATTTTGCATCCGATCACCTTGAAAGTGTGCAGCGCTCAAAATTTACCTCCGTGGCTGACTCTGGCTGCGGTTCATGGAGAATTTGAGCTATGCTTTACCTTAAGTCATGATAATGAAAAGAGCTTTCTCCAGGAAGCAGCCAAAGCTGGCTGGACTCCAATCTTATTAGGTGAGATTATCGAGGGAGAAGGTGTAAGAATCAGGAGCGGAGAACGATTATTTCCTGTTGATACTGCTTTGATCAGGAATTTGTCAGAGATAGCGGGTTCTGACCCAAAAAGTTACATAAATAAATTACTGGAAATTGCTCAAAAGGTTGAGATGCAATAATTCTAATTTATGCATTTTGGATATGCAGAGGAATAATTTTATGCTCAAGGATAAAGTAATAATCATCACTGGTGCAGCTGGTGGCATCGGTTCAGCTACAGCGCATCTTTTTACCAGGCATGGCGCCATTTTAATTTTGACCGATATTCACAAAGAGGGGCTGGAAGAGTTGGGAGCACTTTTGAAGGATTCGGGAGCGGAAACACTGCTCATCGAACATGATGTTGCGGATCCCGAATCCTGGCAATCGCTAATGGAAAAAGTCAGGCAAAAGTATAACAGAATTGATATTCTTATTAATAATGCGGGAGTTGTTCAACCCGGTGCCGCGGAAAGAATTTCTTTGGATGAAGTCCAAAACCAGCTTTCAGTAAATCTCTCAGGAACAATCTATGGATGTCGAGCTGCCTTAAATATTATGAAAGCGCAGAATTTTGGAAAGATTGTCAATATTGCGTCGTTAGGGAGTATTGTTCCTTTGCCAGGTGAAGCGGTTTATAGCGCCACAAAATATGCTATTCGAGGCTATTCTCTTTCACTTTATGCAGAATTGCGTCGCTCTCCGGTTGGAGTAGCTGTGGTTTGCCCTGATTCTGTAGATACTCCACAACATGCTTATGAACTTTTATACGATGATGCTGTTCTTTCTTTTCTAGGAAAGCCCTTAAGGCCCGAACAAGTTGCGAAAGGAATACTCAAGGCTGTTCGTAAAAAAAAGCCAGAAGTACTGGTCCCGACCGGGATGGGAATTTTATGCAGAATCGGAATGGCTTTTCCCCGGTTTTTCTTTTCTCTTTTGCCCATGCTGGAGAAAATGGGGAGAAGCACGATAAAAAATAGACGGGGAGAGAAAAAAAATTGTCAAATAAAGACTATGCATTACTGATTCATGAGACTTCAGGGAGATAAAGGAAAATGCATATTAAATATACGAAAACAGTAAAATTTGCTGCTATTATGGAATTAGCAATAGCTGTGGGAATTATTTCCTTCTGGATTGCCTTCTTTTGCGCAGATTTAGTGAACATAGATGATCCGCACTTAGAGGAAATCTATTTAGCTTTTGAATCAGCTTTTCCTGTAGCTGATATATCCCTATCTATAGTATTAATTATTGGGGGAATTGGCTTGTTGAAGAAGATGCCTTTTGGCTTTTTATTTTCCCTTTTGGGAGGAGGTTCGCTTATATTTCTCGGGCTTCTGGACGTCTCTTTTAATACTCAACATGGAATCTATCTTCTTGGAATCGGAGAGGCCATTCTGAATATTTTCATAAATTTACTGTGCCTTGGCGGAGGGATTTTTCTTATTGTTACAATATGGAAGAATAGAACGTATTGAAAAAATTAGAACAGTAATCCTCACTTTCTTATATTCCTGCCTTTTTTAACATACTTTTAACAAACTCTTAACAACTTTTTGACAACTTATGATTTGGGGGGGCTATATTATCAGTGAGAGGCAGAAAAATTAAAAATCCATGAATAAAGAGACGCATAGCATCAGCAACAGGATATAAAAATGGCAAAAATTGATGGTTCAAGAGTCCTGATAACAGGGGCATCGTCTGGCATCGGCAGAGCAACAGCCTTTGAATTAGCTAAAAGGGGAGCCATATTGGCGGTAACAGCCCGCAGATCAAAAACTCTAAGAAAAGTGTCCGATGAGATAAAAGATGCTTTTCCTGAGGCTCAGGCTCCCCTTTCAATACCGTGCGATATCTCAAATAGGGGAGATGTAGGCAGGCTTGTTAAAAAGTGTGTGGACTACTTTGGTGGAATCGACATTCTAATAAACAATGCAGGCATAGGTGTTTATGGAAATGCTGAGATGACTACATTAGAAGACTTTCGCTCTGTAATGGAAGTAAATTTTTTTGGCTCTGTTAATTGTATTTTGGAAGTTCTTCCCTGTATGAAAGAGATAGGGAAGGGGCTAATTATCAACATCGCTTCTGTTGCAGCCTTGCATGGCGTTCCCTACATGGGAGCTTACAGTGCAAGTAAAGCCGCTCTTGTCGCTTTAAGCCAGAGCCTGCGTGCCGAGCTCGCAAAAAGTGGAATCTCCATAACGATTGTCTATCCAGGGTATACCCAGACAGACTTTTTCAAAAATGAGAAGAAGGTAGGTGGTGCCCGTCGACCTGCGGGTCCCTATGCTCCTGCCAGAAAGGTAGCAAGAGCTATTATCAAAGCTATTGAAAGTGAAAGGCCGGATCTGGTTCTTTCTCTTGGAGGCAAAGCTTTGAAATTTTCTCAAAGTTTAATGCCCTGGTTGGTTGAGAGAACTATGCAAAGAATAGCTTATAAACTTGCAGATAAAAAGGAGGCATAAAATGAGTAAACCAAAATTACAGATTATCGTCCTTTTTCAAAACCTTGGAGAGAACCAGGCTTATTTTGCCCGTTCCCCGGCTCCACCACTATCGGGTGCCCTTGTGGCAGGATTAACTCCACCGATAGTAGAAGTAGAGCTTCTCCATGAGATGGTTCGCCCTATTGATTACAACACAGATGCAGATTTCATCGGTCTCAGCTTTATGGATTACTGTGCACCCCATGCATTTGATGTTGCGAATAAATTTAGAAAGCTGGGGAAGATAGTCGTAGCGGGAGGGAGATATCCCTCCACATTCCCGGAAGAGGTGATACCCCATTTTGATTCCGTAGTTGTGGGAGAGGCAGAACCTGTGTGGCCTCAGGTTGTTGAAGATATGGTGAAAGGTAAACTTAAGAAGGTTTATGTGGCGCCTACGGCACCATCTTTAGAAAACATCCCTCCTCCACGCTATGACCTCATTGAATCAGACTTTGCAGTGCCTATAGTGACTGAAGCGACTCGGGGATGCAAGTACAGGTGCAGCTTTTGCCAGCTCACGATCAACCCCACTCCGTTTCGGCTTCGACCGATAGAAGATGTGATTCGTGACCTGACTGCCACAACTCGACTTCCTTTCCATAAGCGCAAAATGGCCATGCTCCTTGACAATAATCTAGGGGGAGATTTGGGTTATGCTAAGGAACTTCTAAAAGAGATTGCAAAATTAAAGCTCTGGGGATTGGGAACACAATTCAGTTTTGACTGTCTCCACGATGATGAGTTTGTGGACTTGTTGGTTAAGGCCCGAGGCGCAATGGCTTTTATTGGACTGGAGTCTCTGAATGAACCAAGCCTTTCATCAGTCCATAAGAATCAGAATAAAGTGGAGGAATACAAAGAGCTTTTTGAAAAGCTTAAAAAGCGCGGGATTCTGACATTTACAGGCTTGATGCTGGCTCTTGATGAGGATACAGCTTCTTATTATAAAAGCTTGCCGAAGAAGCTTGATGAGATTGACCCGAGTTCAATTCTCCTCTCAATCTCTATCCCAATTCCCGGAACACCTTTCTATGAACAAGTAGAATCAGAAGGGCGCATATTTGACAAGGACCTTTCTCATTATGAGGGTGACCACCTTGTTTTTAAACCAAAACGAGTTACCCCTGATGAAGTCTTTGAAGCCTTCGGCAGAATAAATAAATATTTCTATTCGTGGAAGAGCATTCTCAAACGCTGGTGGAGGTTTATCTCCACGATGTCAGCAGGTAGGAACATATTTAAGTGGATATTTAATTCTCTATTGGTCTCCTTTATTCTCTTTAAGTTATCTATTTTCCAACGAGACCACGCCCAGAAAAAGGTGTATCCAATTTCTGCTTAATACATGTAATTCCATGCAACCAAACACGATGATATATACATTCAACAATTATCGATTTTTTTTCTCATACAGTGAAAAATGCGGACAGCCCCGATTATTTGCACAGATAGGATCCTCTGGTGAAAATGGGGACAGTCTCCGTTGCTTGTCTCCATTATTTACAATCAGGTTTTAAAATTGAAGTTTTCAAGGATTTAAATTATGTTAAAGAGCAAAGGAGGGGAAAAATGACAAAGAGATTACTTCCATTATTTTTAACTACATTTTTTTTCTTCTTATGCTGTATTCCCAACAACTCTAATGCCTCTCCTGAAAGCGCTAGTGCCTCCCAAGAAAGTGAAGATGTAGATACAAAAAAATCCTTGAGTGCCTTTCCGATTCTGATGTATGACACAGACATTGGCGTAGGGTATGGCGGAAAAGCAAAATTTGTAAACTATCTCTCCAGGAAAGAATCCTTTGACTTCACTGTCTTCAATTCAAGCAAGGGAGAGAGGTGGTATGTCTTTACTTTTTCTATTCCTGATATCGAAATTCGTCAGGGTAAAATATACTCTCTCTCCTTCGACCTTAAAGCTGAGTACGATAAATATATAAAGTACTATTTTTACGGTACAGGACCGGATTCTAAGAAGGATGATGAGACCGGATTTACTTATGAAAAAAAGGAGCTCCAGTTGAGGTTTGGAAGAGGTTTTACTCCCCGTTTCATGATGGAAGCTCACTATATCCTCAGGAATATCAAGTATTTTAAGGTCGAAGAAGATAGACCTTTTTCAGAGATGCTGGAAGAAATAGGGGATCAGTTTTCACCTTTAGTTTCCCTTGTTGCCCGCTATGATACCTCTGACAGCCAGATCCACCCTAAAAGGGGATTTCGTCTTATTTTCCAGAATGATGTTGCATCGAGCTTTTTGGGAAATAAAAATGCTCGCTTCTACCGCTTTACTCTGGATTTCAGAAAATACATCCTTCTCTTTGGACAAAGAGATGTTTTGGCTTTTCGCACGCTTGTTCAAGGAATTTCGGGCAAAACCGAAAAAATTCCGATTTTTGAGTACTCTGTTCTTGGAGGCGGCTCAGAAATAACCGCGATGAGAGGTTACAGGTTAAATCGTTTTCAAGATAAGGGAAAGCTTTTGGTTAATGTCGAGTATCGTTTTCCTCTCTGGAGGAAATTGGGAGGAAACGTTTTATTGGATGGGGGGCTCGTATGTCCATCCTGGTCAGGAATAAGGCTCGATAAAGCTGTTGTTGATATCGGCTGGGGATTGAGGTATTATCTTCAAAACTTTGTTGTTAGGTTTGATATGGGTTTTAGTAACGAAGGTATGGGAATCTACTTTAATTTTGGCCATGTCTTTTGAAGGTTGTCTGCATGAAAGAAGATAAGGATATTCTTTGTTTTTGGCTGCTTGCCTATGGTTTTTTCTTTGCTTATTTTCATATCATACCACCCTTTCTCAAGGCCTTTCTTAAGAGTCCTCTAACCTGGGGAGATACACTTGATTTTTTGACTCCTTTTGCTGTCGTCCCTTTAGCCTACATTCTCTATTCACGTGCTAATAAAATTTTACACTCTGGGCAGCCTCAACAGTCCTCACACATAGCTCTAAGGATTTCACCCAAGGTTTTATTAGCAATCGGCTTTCTTCTTTTTGTGGATGGTCATGGCCTCCATCTCTCTGCTAATTCAATTGCCAGGCTTCTTCATAACATGAAGGAATCAGAATTGTATAAGGCCGCATATCTTTTTGATGAAATAATCAGCCATTTTATGTTGGACGGGGGTGTTTTCCTGATTTCTGTTGCCTTAATTATTGCAGCCTATAAAATTTCATTTAAATCTCTCACCTGGAAAAATTTTGCTTTTCTCTCGTTAGGATCTGCTTTTTATGGCTTTGCTTTTACGGTGAATGGAATTGAAGGGCAAACAGTAATTTTCACTTTTCCTGCTGCTGGCGTTGGTTTTCTTCTCGCCCTCATCTTTTATTTTTACAGAAAAAAAGAAGGCAATCAGAATCCCTTTCTTTTCTTTTTCATGAGTGGCTATTTATTGAGTTTAATTCTTTTTGCTTACTGGGGAATATCCCGCTCTGGCTTTCCTCAATTCAGCGAGTTGGGCTGGATTTAATCAGGCCAGATCAGCGAGCAAGCCGGTTAAGAATTTCCAGAATTTTTCTACAGAGCCTGTATGAACCCTTTCTTCAGGAGAATGGGGGTGCTCAATAGTCGGGC
>SOIV01000148.1 GCA_004377005.1 Candidatus Aminicenantota bacterium
AGAAGGGAGGGGCTTTTTTTTTATCCCCTCAAATGATAGAATGTAATTGGAGGTTTTGGATGAGAAAAGCAGTCTTTATGGTGACATTGATTTTATTAGCCAGTACCATTGTTTTATCTCAAGCCTACAGAGGAAAGGGAAAAGTCAAAGGGTATGTATTTGACGAGGAAGGTAATCCCTTGGAGGAGGTCAAGGTTAAGCTTTACTCTTTAAAGGCTCAATCTGGGTTTGAAACTGTTACAGACGCTGATGGAAGGTGGAATGCTTATTGGATTAGAGGGGGGACGTGGAATATTGACTTCGAGAAGATTGGCTATAAGCCAAAAAAGATAAGCGCTGAAATCAAGGAATGGAGCAAAAACCCTGATATGGAAATAAAGATGGAGAAGATTGAGGGGTTGGTAATCACCGAAGAGCTGAAGGAAAATTTGAGGAGAGGAAATGAGCTTTTTAATGAAGAAAAGTACGAGGAAGCTTTCGAGAGTTACAAAAGTATCATTGAAGAATTTCCCGATGCTTACATCATTCATAAAAATATCGGGAACTGTTATTTTCAGATGGAAAAGTATGATCTGGCCGAAGAGTGTTATCGAAAAGTATTAGAAAAGGATTCCAGCAATAATGAAGTCATGCTTCTCATCGGAAATACTTATGCCAACCGTGGCCAGGATGATGATGCTCTGGAGTGGTACAGCAAAATCGAGTTTGAAAAAATTGATGACCCGATAGTCCTCTATAACATCGGGACGAATTTTTACAATATCTCAAAATTTGAAGAGGCCTTAAAGTACTATAAAAGAGCAGTGGAAATTCAGGATGATTTTCTTGATGGACTTTACCAGTTAGGCCTTGCCCATTTGACTCTGGGAAACAACCAGGAGGCCATCGATGTCTTTGAAGATTATCTAGAACATGACCCTGATTCAGAGAAAGCATCTCAGGTGAGGGGATTTGTTGAATTCTTAAAAAAGAAAATCAAGGACAGTAAATGAAAATTGAGATGGGAGAAAATCGAAGGCTTTATTTATCTGAATTTCTCTGTCTTTTTCTTAGTATCTTCTTACTTGGTTCTCCTTTGTTTTCCAGGATAGATTCAAAGAAAGACCG
Organism: Candidatus Aminicenantota bacterium; assembly: GCA_004377005.1. Lineage (GTDB taxonomy): Bacteria > Acidobacteriota > Aminicenantia > Aminicenantales > Aminicenantaceae > SOIV01. Next base: position 1,108 of record SOIV01000148.1, read on the forward strand.
GCTCAATTTTCTGCTTATCACCATAGATACCTTGAGGCCGGATAGGCTGAGCTGTTACAGCAGCGAACATCTTAAGACTCCAAACATCGATGGCTTGGCTGAAAAAGGGGTTTTATTCTTAAAAGCCTTTGCTCATACTCCCACCACATTGCCTTCCCATACGAATATCCTTTTAGGGGCAACACCGCTTTATCATGGTGTTCACGACAACTCTAATTTTATTGTGAGAGAAGAATTCTTGAATTTAGGCGGGCATCTAAAAAGCCATGGCTATTCCACCGCAGCTTTTGTCGGTGCCTTTCCTCTGGATTCAAGGTTTGGACTTACCCGGGGATTTGATGTCTATGATGACAATTATGGCAGCACGAGCTCACAGGAATTTTCTTATATAGAGAGAAGAGCCGAAGTTGTTGTCGAAAGAGCATTGAATTGGCTTGATAACCAGAATACTCCCTGGTTTCTCTGGATTCATTGCTTTGATCCTCACCAGCGCTATAACCCTCCGGAGCCGTTCAAAACTCAATACAAAAATCATCCCTATAACGGAGAGGTTGCCTATGTTGATTTTACTCTGGGAAAGTTATTTGCTTACTTAGAGGAAAACGATTTGAACGATAATACTTTGATCGTTTTTACAGGAGATCATGGCGAGTCTCTGGGCCAACACGAAGAATCAACTCATGGCTATTTTGGTTACAACAGCACTATCTGGGTGCCTTTGATCATCTCATTTCCGGGGATAAAGCAAAGTCATATCGGTCAAAATGTTTCTCATGTCGACATCTTCCCCACAGCCTGTGATATATTGAGCCTGGAAAAGCCTTCTCATCTCCAGGGGGTTTCCCTTCTGCCTGCCATTAATGGAAAGAAGCTGGCAAATCGAGCCATTTATTTTGAATCTCTTTATCCTTATTACAGCAGAGGGTGGGCTCCTTTAAAGGGTTTCATTCAAGGGGATGAAAAGTTTATAGATTCACCTATTCCTGAATTCTATGATTTAGAAAAGGATTTTGATGAAACAAAGAATCTGGCTGAAACAAAAAAATTAGACAAATACAGAGACAGGCTCGCAAAATTAATAGAAAAGCAATCGAGTGCCGGCGAGGCTGATTCAAAACAAAAAATTGATAGAGAAACCAGAGAAAAGCTTCAAAGCCTGGGTTATATCTCGTCCCGTCCTACGACGAGAAAAGAAACCTTCACTCCTGAAGATGATTTAAAAGTTCTTTTTCCTTATCAAGACAAATTGATGAAAGCCATGGGTGCTTATCACAAAGGAAAAATTGATGAGGGGATAAAGATTTTAAAAGAAATCGTTGCCGAGAGAGAAGACTTTAATCTGGCTTATACTTATCTTGCCACTTTGTACAAAGAACAGAATAAATTAAGGGAAGCTGTAGAAATCCTGAGAAAAGGATTTGAGAATAATCCTTCAAGTTATCAAATCATCGTCTCTTTTGGTTTATTTCTTACAGAGGTAGGCCAGTATGGTGCTGCTGTCGATATTCTTGAAAAGGGATTGGCTCTAATGGATTATGATCCCGAGCTTTGGAATTATTTGGGTGTAGCTTACTGGAAAAAAGGAGATTTCGAAAAAGCTCAGGAAGCCTACGAGAGAGCTCTTTCTCTGGATTATAATTATCCTATAGCTTTTAATAATCTTGGTTCTCTTTATCTCTCCTGGTTTCTTATAACAAAAGAACCTAAAGCTCGCCAAAAGGCTATCCGAAACTTTAAAAAAGCTATTGAACTGGACCCTAATTATCCCTCTCCCTATAATGGCTTAGGTGGAGCCTACAGAAATGCTGGAAATATAGAAGGGGCAATTTATTGCTGGGAAAAAGCCGTGGAACTTAAGCCCGATTTCTCCTTTCCGCTTTATAATTT
>SOIV01000067.1 GCA_004377005.1 Candidatus Aminicenantota bacterium
AAGACATGCTTTCTCCAGGGAATTTCCTTTTGCCATGTAACCCAGAAGACTTGAGGATAGAAAACACCCTGTTCCATGGACCTTTTTTTTGATTTTTTCCTTTTTAAAAGAATGAAATTCATACCCGTCATAAAGCAAATTGACCATCTGTTTTGGAAAGTGTCCTCCCTTTATGAAACAGGGAATGCTGCTGAGGGTGAAAATGCTTTTGGCAGCTTTTTTCATATCTTCTGTGTTTTTGATTTTTATTCCGGATATCATGCTGGCCTCTTCTAAATTTGGAGTGAGGAGAGAGGCTTTTCCTTTTATCTCAGAGATGTAATCTGGGATTGAATCCTTTTCTAAAAGCCAAGCACCTGAGCTGGATTTAAAGACCGGGTCTACAACTTTCTTGATGTTCGGATTATCGGTTAAGATGCGCTTTATAACTTCTATGTTTTTTCCGCATCCGACCATCCCGATTTTAATGCCTGAGAAAGAAATATCCTCGCCAAGTGTTTGGTATTGGTCCCAGAGGAGATCAGGGGGGAGACAATGAACTTTCCTAACGCCCTTAGTGTTCTGAGATGTTATGGAGGTTAGAGCGGCCATTCCTTGGAAGCCTAAGAGCTGGAAAACTTTTAAATCGAGTGAGACACCTGCTCCTGATGTGGGGTCGTGTCCTGCTACGGAGAGAAGAATTTTTTTGGGAGTCAAATTTTTATTCTTGAAAAAAATTATTATTATTGAGAATCCCGAATTATTTACTATTTGCCGATGGTTATGCTAACATATTTTAAGTTTCAAATGAAGGCAAGGGCACATATTTTCGTTACAGGGAGAGTTCAAGGAGTCTTTTTCCGCGATCATACTCAAAAATGGGCCTCTTCACTTAATCTAACAGGTTGGGTAAGAAACATAAGAAGTGGACAGGTAGAAGTATTAGTCGAAGGGGATAAAGAAAAAATTGAAGAGTTAATTAGCAAGCTGAACGAGGGTCCTCCTTTATCCCAGGTGGAGAACGTCGATGTCAACTGGGAAGATTATAAAGGGGAATTCAAAGATTTCCAGGTAACTTACTCTGATCTCTGGTAAGCTGTAGGGGCTTGATTCATCAAGCCCACCGCTTAGTTTTGTAGGTTATGGATTTATCAAATATGAAGTTTTTTTATATAATTTAAAATGTGGGTTTGATAAATCAAACCCCTACAATAATTGTAAAGGGGACTTTATAAATCAGACTCTTTGGTGGGGTTACTGAGATTTTTTTTGTTCTAAAAATTTCTGGCGGCACTCACTCGAACAGAAATAATATTCTTTTCCTTCATAAACTTCCCTGATTGCATTTTCTTTTGGAAGATAGGTATTACAAATATCATCTTTAACCATTATGCCCGAAGTGCCTTTTGAAGCTCTTGGAGGCTTGCTCGCTTTGTTCAAGGCCCTGAAAAAACGGAAGAACAGGTAGGCGCTATAGGCAAAGAAGGCATAAATGATAATCTTTAATATTCCTACAATCATGCCTTAAATTTAGACGATTTGAATAATCATGTCAAACCAAGACCGCCGAACGGTCCTGATCTTTAAAAGAGACCTTTAAGGAAGTCCTTTATGAGTTTTCTTAATATTTATTTTTTGAAGCTAGAATATTTCTCCATCACAAATAATAAAAGTTTTAAAGGTCTGACCCCACCAAATTTTTCTTGATTATTGAAAAGCTTAAAAGTAATATGAAAAAGGAAAAAGGAGATCATTTTAATGCCATAAGGAGGGAAGTGCGTATCTTCCTAAATTTTTCCGCTAATCTTTTTTAAATAAAGAGAGAAAGAATGGATTTTTTATTCACTCAAGAACAAGAAATATTAAAAGACTCAATCCGAAATTTCGCCGATAAGGAGATTCTGCCCTTTGTTAAGGAGAGCGATGAAAAAGGGAAATGGCCGGAGGAACTGACAAAGAAATTGGGAGAAATGGGATTGCTGGGCATTGTTATTCCTCCAGAATATTCGGGAGCAGGCTATTCTAATTTGGATTATGTCATTATTCTGGAAGAGATTTCCAAGGTAGATCCTTCTGTTGGCTTGGTTGTTGCAGCCCACAACTCGCTCTGTTCAAATCATCTCAATCTCTTCGGGAGTGAAGAACAAAAGAAAAAGTACCTGACAAGACTGGCTTCTGGGCAGACTTTGGGAGCCTGGGCACTTACTGAGGCAGAGGCTGGTTCCGATGCAGCGGCTTTAAAAACTAAAGCTCGAAAAGAGGGAGATTATTGGGTGCTCAACGGGTCGAAGCTTTTCATCACCAACGGTTCTTTAGCTGAAATCCTGGTGGTTATGGCTGTTACTGATCCAGAGAAAGAAAGGAAGGGTATTTCTGCTTTTATCTTAGAGAAAGGAATGGAAGGCTTTAAACCTGGGAAAAAGGAAGATAAGTTGGGCGTAAGATCTGCCGATACTTCTGAACTTATTTTTGAAGATGTAAAAGTTCCTGCTGAGAACATCATAGGGAAAGAAGGGGATGGTTATAAGCAAGCTATGGACATTTTAGACGGAGGGCGAGTAAGTATCGCCGGGTTTTCTTTAGGCATTGCTGCCGGGGCTTTGGAGTCGAGCTTAAAGTATGCCAAAGAGAGGAGTCAATTTGATCAGCCTATTGCCAATTTTCAGGCCATTCAATGGATGCTTGCTGATGGTTTTACTGAACTGGAGGCTGCTCGCCTTTTGACCTACAGAGCAGCTTTCATTAAAGACCAGGGAAAGAAGGCTCCCAAAGAATCTGCCATGGCCAAGCTCTTTTCGAGCGAGTTAGCTGTGAAAGCTTCTTCTATGGCGGTTCAGATTTTTGGAGGCTACGGGTTTATAAAAGATTATCCTGTAGAAAAGTTCTACCGGGACTCAAAATTAGCCACTATCGGGGAAGGAACTTCCGAAATACAGCGCTGGATTATTGCCCAAAAAGTTCTTTCCGAATATTAATACAAACGCAATTATTCCAGTGTCATCG
>SOIV01000268.1 GCA_004377005.1 Candidatus Aminicenantota bacterium
TTCCCCGCTTGATATTTTCCTCATAATCTTTCGTCGCATGCTGTTGGATTAAAGCAATTTTCATTGAATTCTCCTTTTCTCTACCGTTTTCCGGCTAAAATCTGAGTTTCGATTATTTTAAAAACATCCATATATTTTTCTTGCAATAATGTTCTTATTCCCGGCTATCTTATTAAATTTCCCAGGCTCTTTCAAATGATCTTCGTCAATAAAAAATATTTCCTATTTTTCCTTTTTGTGGGCTTGATAAATCAAGCCCCTACAAATAAATCAAATCCTTCCATAAAGAAACGATGTGATTTCAAAAGGTGTTCCCTAATTACTGAGCAGAAATACCCGTCCCCTTTCTACTTCTTCAATTAGTCCGCGTCATAAGGAGGAAAAGAACTATCTTCCATATTCAGAAAAAGCAGCCTGTCCCCTTTTTCTGACCTACTCATTCAGAAGACTCTTTCTCCGCCGTTTTATCAAAATGTTCTTTGAGTGCTTTGATTATATTGATAGACGTGTCCACAAATTCTAAGCCCAATTCGAACAATTCGTCAGCGTAAACGCTTTTGGCCCACCGAACTTTTGCATAGGCACTGATCATTCGCGGCGGGTCCGTTAATGAAAGATCTATTTTTAGAAAGGATCCGACCGGCAAAAATGCGTTGGTGTGGATTTTTGCGCCTGTTAAAGAAATATCCTCGGTCTTATGATGAATAATTTTCGGGTGGGTCTCAGCTGTATCCTTAGAAATAAGAGTAATCGTGAATAAAGCCTGTTCTCTTACTCGTCTTTCTCTTCTTTTCTCTGACATGACCCTGGCGCCCTTCTCTTTCTATTCTATTTCCTAAAGATTCGTTCTCTGCTGGCAACGATCATTGCCTTTTGCTTTTACAGGAATCTGCTTTCTTACTAATCTGCAATTTTCTATGGCTCTCTCTCAGACCTTCCTGAGCAGACCAACGGAGAGGACTTACCTCTTCCTCGTCCAAAACATATAACATAGGATAGATTTGATGTCAAAATTAATAAAATATTGTCAAGGCAAAGCGAATATTTCCTATTCCGGGCAAAGCAATAATTTCCGGTTTTGTCATGGTCTAAATCCTCGCTAGATAGGTGTCAAGGCAAAGTGAAAATGTCCGGTTTTAGCAAGCCTAACATATCCAAAAAGCAAAAATAAATTCTATATTGAACCAGAATTTACCTCCCTAAAATTTTTACTAAAACAGTTAGAAGTCATCTGTGAGTCTGTGGTCTGCTTTGTGGTTGCTGATAATGAGAAATTCTGGCCTTAAAGACTTGACTCATTACTCTTAATCAACTATTTATAAATAGAAATAATGCTGAATTTTCATTTTTCCTTAACAGAGATAGAAAAATGAGAACTGTCCTTTTTTTCCGCAGTCCGAAGAGTTTCCGATGACAGGAGAAGATATGCGGACTGAACAAAAAAAATTTTTAGTTTTATTCTCTCATCCAAAAGAAAACAGCCTTGCCTACGCTATCGGAGAAGCTGTTATAAAAGGCTTGAAAAAATCCCGCGCAGAAGTAAGAGTTCAGGATCTCTACAGAGAGAAATTCAATCCTCTGCTTTACGACATAGACGAAAATGATAAATATCAAGTAACCGTAAAGATGAAGGAAAATGTTGTTTGGGCAGACGGGATTGTCTTTATTACACCGCTCTGGTGGGCCAGCATTCCTGCCATGCTGAAAGGGTATTTCGATAGGATATTTACAGAACATTTCGCCTTTCAATACAATCAGGCTGGCATACCGGTAGGCCTGCTAAAAAATAAAAAAGCAGTTTTAATCGGGACCTGTGATACACCCCCTTTATTGGCTAAATTTTCCAAGACCTCTCTGGGTTTTAAATCTGTCATCAGGGGAGTCCTAAAGTTAAGCGGAATCAAAGATTCTAAGTTTATACTCTTTGGATCCGTGATGAATTCGACGGGAAAAAAAAGGGGGAAGTGGATTAAAAGAGCAGTAGCTATAGGTGAAAAATTTGCCCGCCCCGACACTTCAATCAGAAAAATGAACAAAAGAATATCCCCGTTGATTAGAGCCGTAAGGCTGCCTCTTTATTCATTTGTTTTCACCTCTATCCTGCTGGGTAGTGCAATTGGAGCCTCGGTTGCCCAAAATTTCAGCTGGAGAGGATTTGGACTAGCAATTTTCTTGGGTCTTCTGTGCCATACTGCTGTTTCCTACTCCAACGAAGTCGCCGATGAGCAAGCCGATAAGATCAATGTTAACCGCACTATTTTCAACGGAGGGACTGGGCTCATGGCTAAAGGATTGATCACAAAAAGGACCTTGAATTGGGGATGGATCGTCACTTCTTTGCTCAGTCTATTTATAGCTGCCCTCTTCGTTTTTCGGTTTCACTATCACTGGCTTCTTTTTATGGGGATAGCCCTTGGTCTCTTTTTGGGTTTGCAATATAGTTTTTATCCCCTCCGGCTTTCGAGGATCGGATTGGGTGAGATAGCGGCCTTTATTGGCTATGGAGTTCCCATGATGTTAGTTGGACTGGCTCTTCAGGTTGAGAATCCCACCGTGAATCAGGTTACATCAGGATTCCGGTTCTATCTTCTATCACTGCCAATTTCGCTGTCCGTTTTTGTAACTCTGTGCTTAACCCAGATACCAGATACGGATGCGGACAAAGAAACAGGCAAACGATCAATCTCTGTGTTACTGCTACCTAAAAATGTCATGATTCTTTCTTCCACTGTTCTGTTCCTTTGTATATTTTTCTGTTTTGGTCTTGTCCTGCTAGGCATCCTGCCCTTAAAATATTCCATTATTATTTCTATCTTCCCTTTATTAACAGCAGTAGTGATAATAAAAAACCTCAGCGCTTACAAGATACCCGCGGGAATGAAAATGATCAACATCATGGGGATGTCTGCGACAACTACTGTGCTTTGTGGAATTGTTCCCGCAGTATATTTTTTCAACAACGCTGTAGAGGTTAACCTTTTAAAACAGCTCTTCTCAAACTAATCTATCGATACCAATTGAGTGATGTAGGTCTTGGTAAAAGGTCCGATCTTTCCCCGATGCTTCACCAGAAAATGGGGCTCCATCTTTGTAATCCAGTAGGTAATCTTGGGACGGAAGACAAAAGCATGGATAATGACTTCCATGCGGTAACATTCAAACTCGCCAGCTTTCACTCGAATAGTCTCAACTCCTGCCTGGCGAACGGTCCCGGAAACAGAATGCAGAGAAAAATCTATCAAGAATAGCTTCCATTCCCTATTTTGATCAAACGGAAACGATCTGAGCAGAAGAAGAAGACTTCCGTCAACAGCAAGGGTTTTATTCTTTGGCAGATCAAATTCTCGCGTTTTCTGCCCCCTTCCTGAACGTCGCTTAGCATACACAATCTGTTGTTTTCTCCACATGGAGCCTTCAAACTTGGATTTTCCGGAAGAATGGGTGACATTTCTAGCGCCTGAGGCAAAATTGCCGTCCGCATCCAACTCAATTGTTATGTATTCCACTTCTTTGTCAGAAATTGATTTCATGGTGAAAATAGTCTGAGAATCAGTATAGTCGATGTTCATCTCGATAGACTTACTTCGTAATGCATCTCGACTTTTGGCTGGCACCGCCTCATAACGATATCCTTCTCTTTTCTTTGAGCTGTTTTCACCATATCCAATCGATTGGCCAGAAAGCATGCATTCCGAGAGAATATAAAGAAGAAAACAGAGGAAAATCACAGGATACTTTATGTATTTCACTTTACTCTTCATCACAACACCAATGAAAGTAACGGAATCAAACAAAACCATAACATGTATAACAAGGTCAGCACCATTACCCTGTTTATTTTTCTATCGAAATGAGCGGAACGCATAAGCTTGAACAGAACGGTTAAGAGAACCAAAGCATGCAGCAGCACAACGAAGATGAGAACACCTGACCACCCTTTCAGTATTTCGAAATAATAAAGCGCTATCCAAGAGAGTGCAGCGACGCAGATACAAATACATGACAGTATTATTGCCACGCGTGGCCCGAAAATGACAGCGATTGTTCTTTTTTTGGCAGCCCGGTCCGCCTGGAAATCAGGAACGCCTGAAATCGTTATGGCAGAAAAGATGGCAAATAACAAGGGGATGCTGATGAGCCAAGGAAAAGCATCTTTCCATTCTCCGCTTTGAAACACATAACCGCAGAGAATAAGATATGGGCTGAAGGTGACAGCCACGACGATTTCTCCGATTCCATGATAGGAGAACTTAAGAGGTGGAAGAGTATAGCCTAATCCTAAGAATAGGCCGATGAATAGGAACGACACCATTAAAACGGGCTTAACATCTGATGAAATTTTCAGCAGAACATATCCTGTCCCTAATATTAAAAGGAGAAGAACAGCTATAGCGGTTCTTACTTCTTTGAATACAAGCCTGTTCTCCACGAGCACCCTCGAGCCTCCGTTAAAAAAACCCGAGTTCTTATTTTGCCTATCTGTTTTAAAATCAAAATATTCGTTTGTGAGAACAGAACATAATTCAACCAAGAAAAGGAAGACATATCCCAGCACATAAATGCTCAGGTTAAATTCCCGGTACATGCTGTATGCTGCCGCAGCTCCGAGGCTGTATGCTATCCATGGCATGGGGTAAAAATGCAGTCGAGATATCTTGATCCAGGACCTGGCCTTTGCACTGAATTTCTTGAAAAGCATCTGTGAATTTACCATCAAATTAATCTCGAACTCACCCTTCACACGGGAACTATAATCATCCAAGGTAACCGAACTTCCTCGTTCCATTATCTTTGAAATCGATACAAAGTTGCAATATCTATGCTGGCCGACGAGATAGGTAACACTTTGCCATATCCAATGAAAAGTTCACACATTAGAGACTTGACTCTTTTCCTTTAATCAACTATTTATAAAGAGAACTAAGTCAGCATTTTTATTCCTCCTTTAAAGAGGCATAGAATGGAAAAAATGAAAGAATATTTTTTTAAGCATTTCGAAAAGATTATCGTTGTATCCATCTTACTTGGCATTGTGCTAATTAATTATTTCACTCCTTATAAAATCGGCTTCTTGAACTTTTTTTATCTCCCCATAATCGCTGCTGGTTATTTTCTGGGCCAGAGAATGGCTGTTCTTACTGCTGTTTTATGCATTCTGATAGTAGCCTTTTTTTTGCTGCTTTTTCCTTCTTCCTTTTTTACAGCTGGAATAAACAAAACCTATATAATTGTGAGTCTCGTTGCCTGGAGTTCCTTCCTAATCTTAACAAGTGCTGCTATAGGATACTTGTACGAAGAGAAAGAAAATAAAATAAAAGAATTAAGATCCGCTTATATGGGAATTTTAGAGATTCTTTCAAAATATCTTGAATCCGCAGACAGATATACTCAGGGACATTCGGTGCGGGTTGCGCATTTATCAGAAGACATAGCTCGCACCATGGGATTATCGCCAATAGAGGTAGAAAACGTAAGAGCAGCCGCACTGCTCCACGACATAGGAAAAATTGAAATAAGTCTCGATGTCCTTCACAAAGCAGCCGCTCTTACAGATGAGGAAAAAGAACTCATGGATTCGCATTCAGAAAAAGGAGCAAGAATTATATCTCTTGTGGGAGGAGTCTTAAAAGAGGCGGTTCCGATTGTTGCAGCTCATCATAAATACTTTTTTGAAACCGAGAAACCTCCTTCCGAGAATGGGGAGGAGCGTGGGGGAAAAAGAAGTTCCTCTGGGAGCAGCTATAATAGCTGTTGCTGATGCCTTTGATGCCATGATAACAGACAGACCTTATCGGGCAGGAATGCAACCCTGGCAGGCCTTTGAGCAATTAGAAAAAGGAGCGGGGAAACAATTCCATCCAGGAGCAGTAAAAGCTTTTAAAAAAATCCTTACGTCTAAGCAAAAATACAGAAGATAAAAAGCAGGTTTGCCTGGGGTGAAGCGATTGTTGCCTAAAAAAATACGCATTTACTGCGTGGTTGCCGAATTCAAAATACGAACCAGCAAAAATAATCGATGATATTGAATATCATGATGAACGAAGTCTAAGAAAAGAGAATCCCGAATCGGATCTATACGTGGAGATCAAAGAAAAAACTGGAACCAAGTAACTAAGTATCCTGTCCCCAAATTAAAATGAAGGTGATTTACGTTCTATGGTGTCTACTCTAGGAAGTTAAAGAGATTCAATTTCATTTTCTTTTTATCTCCACTTCATCCTTTCCATAGACTCTCTCACAGTAATGGCATTTAACCTCAAGAGGTTCTTCTCTGAGAACTTTGAATTTTGATATGACTATTTCTTTACTTGTTATACAAACAGGATTTGTACAGTTTAATACACCTACTAATTCTTCAGGTAGTTTTACTTGTATTTTTTCTATAGCCTTGTAGTTTTTTATAATACTTACGGTGGCGTTAGGAGCAAGAATGGCAATTTTATTGACTTCACTCTGGGTCAAAAACCTGCTATCAATCTTGATCACGCCTTTACTGCCTATTTTCTTGCTGTCCAAATTTAAGGCCAAATTTATCGGATACTTGAATTCTTGAGGGTTTAATATCCTAATTATCCTGAAAGTATCTCTGCTCGGTATATGGTCTATGACTGTGCCGTCCTTTATAGCAGGAATCCTTCTTTCTTTCATTTTACTTCTCCTTGCCCAGTACTAAAGCCAACAATGCTTTCCTCACAGCCACTCCGTTGGCTGCCTGCTCAAAATAGATGGCGTGCTCGGTATCATCCAATTCAGCATTTATCTCCCCCACCCTGGGTAACGGATGCATAATCTTCAGGTCCTTTTTTATATGATCCAACAGAGTTATATCCAACCTGTAGGCATTCTTGTATTTTTCGTATTCCAATGGATCGGGAAATCTTTCCTGCTGGATTCTCGTGACATAAAGTATATCCAGTTTTGGACTGACCTCAAATACATCGCTGGTTTTATGGCATTTAATTCCTTTTTCCCTAAGCTCTTTAATATAATGTTCTGGCATCTGCAAAGCATCAGGAGCAATAAAACACATCTCCACCTTCCAAAAACTTAAGGCTATCGCCAAGCTATGAACCGTCCTTCCGTATTTCAAGTCTCCTAAAAACCCGATTTTTAAGCCCTCAATCTTTTTCTTTATCTTTTGAATTGTATATAAATCGAGGAGCATTTGGGTGGGATGTTGGTTTGCCCCATCGCCTCCATTAATAACGGGGATAGAAGCAGCTTCAGCCGCCAATCTGGCTGATCCTTCAACCGGACTCCTGATAACAATAACATCACTATACCGTTCAGCCATCTTTATCGTATCCCAAAGGGTCTCCCCTTTTTTTACAGAAGTAACTTTCTCATCTGAAAATCCCAAAACTTTACCGCCAAGCCTGAACATCGCACTCTCAAAGCTTAACCTCGTTCTCGTCGAAGGCTCAAAAAACAACGTGGCTAGTATCTTACCATCGAGCAGTTTTGGTTTTTCTTTCTCCATTTCTTTGGCGATCTTAAGAATATAAAGCAAATCAGATTTACTGAAATCTCTAACAGAAATGATATCTCGACCTTTAAAATTCAATTAAGCCTCCTTTCAAATAGCCTGATTTATTCATAAATTATGCCGACACCAATATTTATTTTCATTGACATCTACTCGTTACGCTGATTTCTCCTTTAGCATAACATTCAATCGGTCTCAAATGCGTTTCTTTTTATTATATGTCGGCATAATTTACCCTTCGGGCGGGCCGATTTCACCGCATCTGCTTCGTTACAGGGCATTTGCGGTGAAGAACCACAGCCGCATACCCTGTGCCTCGCATCCGACGACATATATTTTAAATAACATCGTCGTTGCGAGCGGAGCGTGGCAATCTGGCAAACTCGATCCGTGAATAATCCAGGTTAGTTATTTGGCAATGGTGGTTCCGCTCTTTCTCTTAACCACAGAGCTTGCTGTTTATATTATTCTCCCTTATCTTTACTAAACTGTCAGCACCCAAGTCCGATCTGAGAGACTGACAAAGTAGAACGATATTTCATCCCGTCTTTTTTATGCTTTCCAAGAGCTTCTTCACGTCTTTAACTTGAGGAGCATTCGGCGCAAGCTGTAGAAAAGCCTCGAAGTGCTTAATAGCTTCTTCTTTCATTTCTTTATCATGATAAAGGTAGCCCAAAAGAAAATTGACATAAGCATGATCTGCGCGAAAGTTGTATGACTGCTTCAATCTTTCTAGTGCTTCGTCCATCTTATTTTCTTGAATCAATATCTTGGCTTTCTCGAAGTTGATATCAGCCAGAATTTCTTTGGGCCTGGACTCCTCCGGTCTTAATTCAAGAGCTTTAAGGAGGACCTTCTCTGCCTCATCGTCTTTTTGTTGCTGGAAGAGGAAAGCTCCCAAGTTCACATAGGCTTCAAAAAAATCTTCTTTTAGCTCAACCGCCTCCTGAAATGCTTGGATAGCTTCCTCAAGTTTGTTCTCTCTGGATAATTCTGTCCCCTTTTTAAAATATGCGATGGCCTCATCTTCCCTTTTTTGTTCATCTGCCCTCTCATTGACCAATGTAACCTTAATTTCCTGAATAATATTAGGGCTAAGTTTCAACTCGCCTGTATAGCTTTTATATCCTTCTTTTTCAACCGTTAAATTGTAGTTTCCTGCAGGTAAGGAAGGGGATGAAAATTCCCCTTCTTTATTGCTCTTGAAATAAAACATTTGACCACTGTCTTCATGTTTTAGTTGAACTTCTGCTTGTGGAATCGCTTCTTTATTGATGTTTAGAACTTTGCCCTCTAATTTTGCCTTTGACTGTCCAACCAGTGGAGAAGAAATGATTCCCCACACTACTATAATTAATGTAACTAAAAAAATAGCCGACAGATGTCTAATTTTATTGGTAAGATACATTTTCTCCTCCTAATTAGACTCAAATTTCCGGAATATTCTTATCAAATCCCGTATCCTGATTCATCCTTTGTTAAGATTAGTTGTGAATAAAAATCCTAACACAGAAATCTGAAAAATAAAACAAATTTAGAATGATGTAAGCATCTCCATTTCCGTGATAACTGGTTGCTGTGTTCAGGACAAAGGTTTTGGGAAATATTTGCAGCGACCATTGAAGATTTAGCCTTCGGAATTCGCTCTTCGAGGGAACCCGACGGAGTAGGGCGTCGAGTATGTCTGAGCGGAGCGAGTTACGCAGACGCCGAGAAGAGCGAATGGAGAATGGCGTTAAAAATCTGAAGGGAGCTAGGCTATTTCCCAAAACCTTTTCTAATAACGGAAATTGATATGGTTACATTTCAGCAGGCAAGATTTCTATTTCTTTTGTTTATGATATAATGGAGGCATGAAAAATAAGCAAAAATTACTGCTTGCATTATTAATATCTGTTTTTTTTGCTTCATTTTTGAGCTCTTCAAGCGCTTCAACAAAAAAATCAGACCCATGGAAAAAATGGCTGGATGAAGTTCATCTCATCGTGACCAAAGCAGAAGAATCTGTTTTCTTTAGTTTGAAAACAGAGGAAGATAAGAAAAGATTTCAGGAACAATTCTGGAAAGCTAGAGATCCTAAGCCTGAAACTCCTTATAATGAATATAAGATTGAGTTTTATAGACGCCTAAAGCATGCAGATACTCAATTAGAAGGTCCTAACTCAGCCATGGGACGGATTTATATTCTTCTGGGTGAACCTTTTGAGAAAAGAAATTATTCTGGCTATGGAGACGTAGTCGACTGCGAGTTATGGATTTATCGTGCTGACGGGAGGCCCGGACTTCCACCTTTTATGCATTTATTATTTTATAGGCCTAGAAATTTTGGGAATTACAGACAGTTTCACCCGGGTATTCATAATGCTTTAGATATAATCTCTCCAGGTTATTCAGTGGGGAGAGCCTCAAAACTCAAGGCATATCAAATCATAAGAAAGAGTTTACCTCAACTTGCTCAAGCCACTATCTCTGTTATCCCAGGAGAAGGCGATCCATTAAGGGGTCAATCCCTGACTTCTTCGGGTTCTGCATTTGCCCAGATACATACCTTACCCGAAAGAGAAGTGAAAAGAAATTATCTTAAAAATTTCGCGGCCTTCGAGGGTATCGTGGATGTTACATATTCAGCAAAAGAAATTGGAGGAAAAGGATTTATCTCTATAACCGAGAATAAAGGGTTTACATTCCTTAATTATTCTATTATGCCCGATGATATTGACCTTAGAAGAGTTGCTGACAATTTATATACAGCAGATATAACCATTAATCTAAGAATAGAGGACATGGAGGGAAGAACAATACATCAACAGGAGAGAAATATACATTTGGAATACGATGATATTAAGAAAAAAACTGAGATTGAAGAAAGAAAGCTCGCGTTCAAAGATTTCGCTCCTATCGTTAAGGGGGAGTACAATGTCAGCATAACTTTTTCTAATAAGACCAAGGAAGGCTATTTCGTTCATCAAGAGAGGATAAGCATAAACGACGATACCGTGCCGGTTCTGGTGGGATTTAAAATAAAAGAGCTAGAATCTGATAATTTCATGCCTTTTAGTACCGAAGGCTATAAAGTGCTCGCGGATCCACGGTTAATTTTCAACAAAGCCGAATCTCTTGAAGGTCTAATCTTTTCAGAACAAAAACCTACTATTTATCTCAGGAGTATTGTAGACACAAATAACACATTTGAAATAAAGGATTTTGTGAAACAGGGAAATCTCTTTGTGTTCAGACAGCCATTGGTGGATATTAAAAGTGGCAATTATTTCTTAAGCATAAAAAACGAAAACGGGGAGATTTATAAAAAAATCATATCCGTCATATCATTTCATGTTGAAAAGCCTTTAAACTATGAAAGATCTGAGGCTGCTTCATCAGAGTTTAATTACATATTTGTGATGGGGCAGCAATATTTAAATAAGGGCGAATTCGAGGCAGCGATAGAATACTTTAACAAACTTCCTGAAAACCTGTGGAATTCAACCACGCTTCCAGTCATAGCACGGGCTTATTACGCCAACAAGGATTATGAAAAAGCTGTCGAACTCCTGGAAAAAGAGAATGTGGTAAAAAATTATTCTGCAATTTTGTTTCTTGCTAATTCATCTCTGGAGCTAAAAAGAAAACAGAAAGCAGCCGAATATTTTGAAATGCTGCGTAAATATGGGGATACGGCCGAGCTTAATAACGTCCTCGGAGCCTTATATCATTCATTGGGAGAAAGGGAAAAGGCAAAAATTTACTGGGAAAGGGCGGAAAAATTAGAAAAACCTAAAAAGAAAAATCTGAGCAATAATAAGGAGAAATGAGATGAGAACCATCAATAAATTGATTTTTATTGGCTTTTCTATTGTCTTCACCTTCAATATAGCGGCTCTTGCGTCTACCACAGGTGCTGTTGAAGGATTTGTAAAAGATGAACAAACAGGAGAACCGATTCTCAAGGCAAAAATTACGTTCGTGTCTACCAAATCTGCCAGTATAAGACTCATATCCCATTCAGATAAAAAAGGGCACTTCTACAGAGGCGGGCTGACAGTTGGTTTTTATCAGATTACAGTGGAAAAGGAAAATTATGTACCGACGCAAAGCACAGTCAGGGTCTCTCTTGGAGATACAGCCAAGATAGAAATAAAACTTAAGCCTTTTAAAGGCCTGCCTCCTGTAACAAAAAAAATCTCAAGCAAGGCGGTATCTCTATTGAATGAAGGCAAATATAAAGAGGCAATAGAAAAATTTACGGAAGCGATCACAGAAGATCCAGAGAATCCGATTTTCTATTACTACCGAGGTGCTGCCTTCGAAAAAACTGGTGACTTGGACAAATCAATAGAAGATTATCAAAAATCTGTCGAATTAAAGCCCGATTTCATTCTACCCACTGCAAACATAGGAAAAATCTATGCAAAAAAGAGAGAGCATGAAAAGGCGATTGAGTTCTACAAAAAAGCAGTCGAATTAGGCGATCAAGATGCCACCAATTACTACAACTACGGAGTATGTCTAATGAATCTTGGAAAAAACGAGCAAGCGAAAGAGGTTTTAGAAAAATTGATTTTTCTTGATGAAAATTACTCTGATGCCTACTATCAGCTTGGCATCATTTATATCGGTTTAGGCGACTCGGCAAAAGCAAAAGAATTTCTCCAAAAATTCATAGACCTGGATCCAGAAAATCAGAATGCTTCGATTGCAAAAGAGATATTAAAAAGTTTGAATTTACCTTAATTATTGTTCTATCGATTATTCTTCTCTAATTTTTGCTGAAGTTGTTGGCCCTTTCGAAGCTCTTCATGATACTTATCCGTTTGACCAAGGCGATTGTAGATATCGGCCAATATAAAATGGGCTAAGGGTGCATATTCTGATTCAGGGGCCAACTCCAACCCTTTTTTGGCAAACCGTACCACCTCGTCAAAGTTTTCACCCAAATCTAAGTATGCTTTTGCCAAGAAAAGATATCCGTTAGCGAAGTCTTTTTTATGCTTGATGGCTTCCTTGAAGTGTTCGATCCCCTTATGCGGAGAACCTATCTTCACATAAAGCTTTGCCAGATTGAAATGGGCAGGATAGGCTGCCGGATGCAATTCGATTTCCTTTTTATATTCTTCTACCGCTCTTCGCAGCTCATTCCTCTCTTCATAAACCAGGGCCAGGTTGAAATGGCCATCTGGAATATGGAGTCTCATTTCCAAGGCTTTGTTGAATTCTGCCTCTGCCTGTTCCAGCATTTCTTTTTCAAAATAAGCTGTCCCCAATAGATTGTGAGCCATAGAACTCCGTTCAGGCTCTAAATCGATTGCCTTTTGCAAATAAAATATGGCCTTATCTATATCATCCATTTTCATGTATATTTCTCCAAGGTTATAGGCAGCTTTATGGTCTCGAGGATCCAATTGCATTAACCTTTCATACCCAGTTATGGCTTCCTCGTATTTTTTTAGCCGCTTGTAAGCGTGGGCTAGACTGAATATAGCCGCCTCGTATTCAGGGTCAATCTTCAACGCTTCTTTACATTCTTCGATTGCCTCCTCAAGTTTGTTCGTTTTTAAAAAGATCCGAGCCCGGACTCGACGCGCTTCCTTAATCAGAGGGTCTTCTTCTATAACCTCTGTTATTCTCTCTAATGCCCCATCCAGTTTATCTTCGGCAAAGTTTCCTTCAGCCATTTTTATTTTATTAAAGAGATGGATTTTATCTTTCGGGTCTGGTAGATCCCCTGACTTGCCTAGTTCCGATTGCGAGGTAAAGCCTCCAACATAGCCCAAAGCCATAAGCTTTTCCATAGCCTCTTCATCCAGCTTTTGGGGCCCCTTCTCCTCAATCCCTTCTGCAGACATCTTTTCCAGCAGACTGTTTAGCTTTTCTTCAAATTGCTTTCCTATTCTGATCTCTTGTCTGTATATATTGGTAAGCTCGTTTGGATCGTTAACAATATCGTAGAGCTCAGGCCTTGGCGCTTGAATATATTTGTACCGAGAGTTCTGGAGGCTTTTCAACTCGCTCCAGCCAAAATGATATCGTGGATAATAAGTCTCACTGTAAGCAAAACGTTCCTGGTTCGAGTGTTTATCCAAAATCAGAGGGAGGAGGCTCTTCCCCTGGACTTCACTGGGAAGAGGAAGGCCGAGTATCTGCAGCAGAGTGGGCATGATATCAATGGTTTCCACACGTGCATTGACCTTCTTAGCCTTTAAACTTTGAGAAGGGAGCTTGATGATTAAAGGAACAGAGATGGCCGCGTCATAAATAAAGAAGCCGTGAGCGTTTTCTTTATGTTGTCCAAGGCTTTCTCCATGATCACCTACTATAACTATCAAGGTTTTCTTTAAAACGTCTTTTTCGATGAGTTTATCCAGCACTTTTCCAATCAACTCATCAACATAGGCTATCTCGCCATCATAGAGCCCCCAATTCCATTTCGAAAATCTGGTTTTGTATGGTTCAGGCGGATCATAAGGAGTATGGGGGTCGTAGAAATGAATCCAGCTGAAAAATTTCTTCTGGTAATTTTTTTCAAACCATTCAAAAAATGCTTCTATAACTTCTCCTCCTTCTCGCTGGACAGAATCGAGGGATATCCTTTTATATTTTGCAAAATCGAAGTTATCGTAATAATAGTCGATTCCCTGGTCCAATCCCCACCGAGAATCGACGACAAAGGCGCCAACAAAGGCACTGGTAGCCATACCGTGCACTTTGAGTACTTCTGCCAGGGTAGTCCTCTCCGGTTCAAGGTAAAAGCCTCCGTTATCCCTGACGCCGTGATAGAAGGGGTAAGTACCGGTGAACATGGAAGAATGAGAAGGAAGAGTGAGTGGTACCTGACAAGTGGCATTTTTAAACAATATACCGGTTTCTGCAAGCCTGTCCATGTTGGGAGTTTCAGCTCTATCGTAACCGTAACACCCCAAATGGTCGGCTCTGGTCGTGTCCAGGGTGAAAAAGAGGATATTCAGCTCCGAGACATCAAGAGGTCTCATCAATTCTTCTAATTCAGAGATGTATCTATCCTCTTTTGTAGGAAGGAATCTGGTCAAGGTGAAAAAAAGTACCACAACAGCAGCCAAAACTCCTATTAATATAAAAAAGAGAGGCTTACGGAAAAAAAGCATTTTTTCTTCTCCAATCTTGTCCTTGATCATTTTCTTTTCGTTCTCAGAATCTTGCAAAACCCTCAGCTCTGCTTCGGTTCTCTTCAAAGGTTATGAGAGTACTAATCTTCCAAACCTGCATATTTACAGACGATTTCAACAGCTCGGACAAGGGATCTCACGCCCAATCTTGCGTATTCTTCGTTTAGCTCTGCATTTTCATCCAGGGTACCCAACCCCGGACCGAGGAATATGTTCCCACTGTAGATAAGAGCCGGATAAATTCCCATCTCTTCCAGAGCGGATGCTATAGGATGGGCTTTGATGAATAAATCCTCACTGGTAAAAATTGGTATCCCGAATTCACCATCTTCCCAAGTCCGTTCATAATTGAGTTCAGTCCCACCCATTGTATAGGATTTTGTGATGATGAGCTTGTCCCTGAACCTGCTCGGCTTGAGAGCGCTGAATTCTTCTGTAATGATATCGTGGTATTTATCGATAGGTCTCTTAATTTTATCTGGATCGTCACGTAAAGTCTTCAAGACTGCAGTCAAGCCGACGACAGAATCCCTGCCTGGATCGCAAAGAGAGAAAAGAGCCTTGCTATGGGAGGAAACTTCACCATGTCTCTGGCCGCCCAACCCTAAGCTCTTTCGAACAGGGACCATAATTTCCTCTTTTCCCACAATAAGGCCGCTGATAGGGGCGCGGGCCGCTTTATCCATGCTCCAAACCATGATATCCGCACAAATATCTTTAGGGGAGAGCCCTATAACAGGAAGGCAGCTGGCGCTGTCTACCAGATACGGAACATCATATTTGTCAGCAAGTTGCCCAATAAGTTTTTTAAGCTTTGGAACACCGCTCTCATCTTTCTCGCCATACCCATATCCAGGAGTATCATAGCCAATGCTTTCGAAGCCTGCCAGAGTGTCTGCGTGCCGTTCAGCAACCTCCGCAATCCTCTCTATAGATTTCTCAGCATCTGTTCCTGTCATCAAAGGGACAGGATTGAATTTTATCCCGTGAACCTCATATTTGGTTCCAACAAGCCGGACAAATATCGAATCCAGATTCGGCAGGCTCTTCCCCTCCACACCCAACTCTCCGGCTGAACAGCTTCTGTCAATAAAAAGATTTTTATACTTTGGGGGAAAAGGCCTTCCATACGCTGCCATAAAATCAAAATCTTCTCCGTAAGGTGCGATATACCTCGCTCTATAAGCATCTCCTTTCCTCAGGGTCGGTGGAGCAAATAGAGTTTCAAAACAGACCCGCAATGCTGCTTCGCATGTGTTTGTTACTGCGGCGTCATACTCATCACCGTAAATGTCTTTAATGACCTCTCTGAGTTCATCCTCAACCTCTCTCACGGGCAGTACCGGGATCTGGTTTGCTTTAATGATCGCATCCAGGACATATTTTGGCAGCGATCCGGGACAGGATGAACTGCCCGGATACAATCCTATTTTATTCTTCAACTTATCCAGACCCAGTTCCTTTGCTGCTTTCCCTGCTTCTTCAAGAATCTTAGGTAGATTGTTGTATATTTCTTGATACCATTGGAACCTGTATTTTGGTTTCATTTAAATGCCCTCCTTTTCATTCATGTGCGTCCTTCTAAAGGATATGCAACTTCGTGTAAAATGTCACCTTTTTGTTATTCCAAACATGATGGGTCGCTACTCTTCCTAACAAACTGGGAGAGAGCAACGGATTGCCTAATATTGCATAAGTATAAAGACTATATTATACTTTTTTTTTCATTTTTATGTACATTATTTAAGGGGAAGGAGAAATAAAATTGAAAAAAGCAATAAACTTAGAGGAGATTTCTATGAAAAAAATTATTTTGAGCTGGGTTTTATTCCTTTTCTGTCTTAGCATTATTTATTCGCAGGATGCGAATCCCCGTCCTATGACTGTCGATGATGCATTGAATATGGTCCGTCTTAGAAACGTTCGAATGTCTCCGGACGGAAAGTGGGTATTCTTTTCAAAATCGGAGCTGGATTGGGAAAAAAACAAGAGAAAGACGAAACACTTCATGATTCCGGCAAGTGGCGGTGAGGCCTTCCAATTTATTGGCGATGCAGGTGGCAGTTCATTCCAGTTTTCGCCCGATGGGAAATATCTCTCGTTTAAGCGTACTGTCGATAAGAAAGACCAGATATTCGTCATGCGCCTCAAAGGCGGCGAAGCTGTTCAGCTCACCTCTCACAAAAACAGTGTGGATTCTTATAAATGGTCTGCAGATGCAAGTAAAATATTTTTTACGGCTGAAGAACCGAGGAGTAAAGAAGAACAGAAAGAATATGATTTGGGAGACGATGCGATCTTTGTCTTTGAAGGGCCGAACGGAAGAGAGGAAGCCCGATGGCGAAACCTCTGGGTATTCAATCTTTCATCCAAGAAAGAAGTGCGGTTAACGGACGAGGAACTTATTATCAACTCTTTCGATATTTCTCCAGATGGAACAAGAGTCGTGTTCGCAGCAACAAAACAAGACACCGATAACTATTTCCATCTGTCTGAGCTCTATCTGGTTTATGTAAGTAATCCAAAACCGGTTCGACTTACCAACAATAACGCTCCGGAGGGTAATATCCTATGGGCTCCGGACGGGAAAGCATTTATCTACCATTCTCCTTCTGACAAGGATTTCGACTTGACTCACGGCTTCCTCTGGATTATGAATCCAGATTCAGGTGAGAAGAGGAAACTGGAAAAACCGAACCAGGGTAATATTTCCAGTCTCGCCTGGACGCCAGACGGTAAGAGTCTGTTATTCAACGAAGGACGTCGTACCAATCTCAATCTCTATCGAGCCGACATCGCCACAGGAAAAATCCATGATGTCACTAACGTTGAAGGAACTCTCCGGGTTCTCGCTTTTTCGAAAGATAGGACAAAGATGGTTTACTCTTATAGCGATTTTGACACTCCACCTGATCTGTATGCCTCTTCGGTGGGTAAATTAAATCCTATTCGCTTGACTAGCACAAATCCATGGATCGAAAAGGAGCTATTGTTGGCCAAGGGCGAAGTGGTACGCTGGAAGAGCAAAGACGGAATGGAGATCGAGGGAGTGCTTTATGTGCCAGGAAACCATAAGAAAGGAAAAAAAGTCCCCCTAATAGTTACTATTCATGGTGGGCCACCGGGGCGCTTTTCTAATGGCTTCAGGGCTGTGTTTCATGTTTTCGCAGGGCTGGGATATGCCTCTCTCGGTCCAAATATTAGAGGCAGCAATAGCTACGGCGATGGCCTTTTATGCGCTCTGCAAGGAGATGTCGGTGGCGGTGAGTTCGATGATGTTATGTCAGGAGTAGACAACCTGATAGAGAAGCGTATTGCAGATCCAGATCGATTGGGAGTACGGGGTTGGAGTTGGGGAGGAATCCTCGGTAGCTGGGTCATCACGCAGACCGATCGCTTTAAGGCAGCCTCTTTGGGAGCCATGGTCGGCAGCTGGACTGCGGATTCAGGACCAGGCCTTAGCTATGACCTCAAGCATCATTACATCGGGGGAGCTCACTGGATAAACCCCGAGGATTGGCGCAAGGTTTCATCTCTCTGGTACGTAAAAAATGTGACAACTCCTACGCTTTTGCTCCATGGTGCACGAGATGTGGTCAGCACTCCCAATCAAGCCATGATGTTTTTCCATGCGCTCAAAGAAATCGGCAAGGCTCCAGTACGGTACATCAATTTTCCTCGAGAACCGCATGGATTTCGAGAGCCCCGGCATCAGCGTCGACGTGACATAGAAGAGATTAGATGGATGCAGAAATACATCCGCGGAATAGATTGGAAACCATGGGAACGAAAAGAGCAAAAATAAAACTCTTAAGGTCTAACGTCGCTCGCTTCCCTATTTGACCTCCGGATACAACAGTGCATTGAGCAGAAATTTGTATGTTCCATGAGATTGAGCTCTGTGCTGACAGGGAAAACCGATCAGAATGATGTGCCCTTTTTTGTTCTTAATATCAACCACTGCGGCTTTGCGCGCTATCACATCTTCTCCGAAGAGCCAGCCGCTTAAAAGGATATCATCTTCAGGAAACCTGGCCACAACTTTCCTATCCCATCCTGCAGATGGAGGACGCGTGCTAAAAGCCATGCTTTGATAAAACATGATTGCAGCCTCTCCTGGCATTCCGTATCCGATAGGCGATTTGTTATCGACTTTGACTCTTAAGATAGAACCAGGACATGAAAATTTACTCCGGTCAACTCTTTCCAGGGCATTTCCAGCAGGAACTCCGAACTCATTGAAAGCCAATCCGCAGGCACTGTTGAGGGTAACAAGAATGCCTCCTTGTTCGACAAAGGACTTCAACGCATCGACTCCTTCCTTGCCAATGCCACCTTCATACTCAGGAGGGGTGCTCCCGGAGTAATATCTTGCATAGCGCGAGGATGAGCTGCGCCTTCCTGTTTTTATTATATTCGCGTTTTCATCCGCAAAGACGATCACATCATACTTTGCTCTCAGGTTGACTTTCTTCTTCTTTGTTCCTTTAAAATCCTTATTGTGAAGTGTTGTGTAGGGGATGCTCAAATCATCAAAAACATACCGCGTCCAACCCTCATCCATGTTGGACCTCCAGGACTGATAGAGGCCGATCCGGAATCTCTTCAAAGAAGCTTTGGGGATATCTGCGATGTTTTTAAGTCCAAAGGCTCTCACATGCCATTTATCCAAAAGGGCAGGAAGGACTTTCCTTACCTGAGGTGTGTTTTTAACGATAAAACTTCCTGCAGCCGCTTCGAATCCTTCACCTTTGACGATGTCCTTGGAGCGGTAGATTTCTGCTTTTGTCTTGATAAGCGAGAAGACGACCGAATAGGAAGTATTGAGCCGGGAATCAAGGACGATATATGATACAGCTTCCTTGGGCGGTGTTGGAGAAGGGTAAGGAACTTTATCCAACTTTGTGAGATTTGCCTTGAAGGGATTATTGATTTGATCACATTTGATCCCCATCTGTAAGGGAAGAGTCCAGCCCGCATTGTCGTAAGCCAGTGGAATGAAGGGACCGTTAGGATATTGGCGACGGAGGTCTGGATGTTTTTGTATTTCGAGCAAAGCCTTCACATAAGGTCTGTAAGGTTGAGACATCAGGATGATAAAAGAGCCAGCTGCGTAGACTTTATCACCAATGATGAAGTCTTCTTTAGCTTGATTGATTTCTACGCCAGCGGACATCAGGATGTCGAGCATTCTAAGTGTGGTGGGATAATCACACTGCTTTTTGGGAATGACAAAAGCATACGGCTGGCCTTCCTCTCTTTTTTCGATGGAATCCTTGCACATTTTGTAAAAGTCATACAAAAACTCTTCCTTGTGGAGATAAGCTGTTTTAACCAGACTGAGGGAAAGGGTCAACTCGTAATCCACGATGTCTCTCAGCCTCCACCAGCCACCAGGCCATGGGTCCGGAAACTGCATGCTTTTTTCGATATATGATTTTGATATTTCTCCGGCGTCAATATTAATCGGGCTGGCTACCCTGACAGATGCCGCCTCGCTGAGGAGGCATATGGTGTTGTGAAACCAGGGAGTGTTATCGCAGGCTCCATCCCACCATCCTGCAAAACTTCTTCCGTAATGGACACCTTTAAGGCCATTCTTCTGGAGGTCATAGGCCATGTTCATCCCGCACAGGGCAACTCCACGCCAGAGAAGAGGATGGACATTGGGGTTGGGAGGGTTCGCAAAAGGCGGGATCCAAAGACGTGCGCCCGATGAGCCCATCTCGTGTTGGTCGATATGGATTTGAGGAATCCAGTCATGATACATAACTTTTGTGACTACTTTTGTTTCAGCCAGGTTTAACATGAACCAATCACGATTATTGTCATGACCGGCATAATGTTGATACAGCCAGGGCATACGGCCTCCTTCATACTTGGTGCCCACATATTTTCGGTACCAATCAGTTACCATTTGCTGGCCGTCAGGATTAATGGTTGGCGCAATCAGAATGATGACATCTTCCAGAACTTTATCAGCATCAAAGGGTGTTTTTCCCGTAACTAAGTTGTAGGCAAATTCCATAGCCATCTGAGAGGAGCCGATTTCTGTGGCGTGAAGATTACATGTTATAAAAACGATAACCTTACCTTCCTCGGCCAGCTTTCTGGCTTCATCTGAAGTCAGGCCTCTTGCATCTCTCAGTTTTTTGCTTATTCCCCGATAGGTGTCGAGCTTAGCCATGTTATCTTCGGAAGTTATGACGGCCATGATTATGGGCTTGTTTAAGGTAGATTGGCCGATGGTCAAAACCTTGATTTTTCCCGATTCCTTATCGAGCTTTTGGAAGTAAGCCTGAATTTGGTTGTAATCAGCAAGCTTGCGGTCTGCACCAACTCTATGGCCTAAGAATTCATCTGGTGTGGTCTGGGCGATGAGTATAAATGGCAAAAACAATAATAGAAGGCTGGTGAAAGAAAATATTTTTTTTCGCATTGAATCCTCCCTGAACACATTTAATTTAAAAAAGCATTTTTTTTATCATTATTCCTTAATTTTTTGAAACTTCAAATTCTTAACGCGTCCTGCCTGCAGTATAAAACCAATAATTCTTTTTTCTCTATCTCTCTTGAATTCCAATCTCCTTCTGCCCCAACCAAAGTTATCGGTTGAATACGCAGTAAGAATGCTCGAAGTCTCTCGAAGTTTTAAAACCAAATTATTGTTTTCCACATCAAGAATATATGTAATATCGAGTTCGTCACTGTAATAGTTACCGACATATGTCTGCAATTGCGAAGATGTAAGTTTAACAGGCTTGGGCCTTTCTCCTTGAGGACGCTGCCTCTGCCTAGGAGTTGGAGATTCTGTGAATTGGTCTGCGAGATACAGATCTGCAATTTTTCTTGCGATTCGTCCCGTACTAAAATTACTCAGGTTTGACAGGATCACTACAGAAAACCGCTGGTCAGGAAACTGCATATATTGAGCCTGGTACCCGACAGCAGATCCTCCATGACTTACGATTCTTAGACCGCCGTAGTGGCTTATATTCAGCCCAAAAGCGTACGGGATGACTTCACCGCTGTTTAGCTTCCCGCGAGTCTGCATCATATTGATCAGGTTTTGAGTGCCATCACCCAATTTATTTTCATAGAAATTCTGATC
The DNA here is from genome assembly GCA_004377005.1 of Candidatus Aminicenantota bacterium. Taxonomy (GTDB): domain Bacteria; phylum Acidobacteriota; class Aminicenantia; order Aminicenantales; family Aminicenantaceae; genus SOIV01. Next base: position 21,737 of record SOIV01000268.1, read on the forward strand.
CCATTTAAGAAAATCTTCTATGGTAGTAAAAACACCCAAATCACCTATCACTTTAAGCCTGAGTATATCCAATCTGTATCCGCCTTCTTTCTTTGGAGAATATCCATACGCTCTGTTTTTAACAATCATATTTGGGTCATCATGAAAATGAGTGTTATTCATTCCGAGCGGATCAAATATATATTTATTTGCAAAGGCGCTTGTTTCCAATCCGCTCACTCGACTAACAATTTCTGAAAGTAAAAAATACCCAGAATTTGAATACGAATACTCATCCCCTGGCTTAAAATTGAGTTCTTTCTGCCGCGAGAGCGTTCTAACAAGTTCTTTGGGCGTATAAACATAACCGCTTCCTTCTGGTTTTCCCATTAATTCCACAAGAGTCAAATATTCCCGCACGCCGCTTGTATGATGCATCAGGTGTCTGAGCTTTATCGGTCCATTATACTCTGGCCAACCAGGGATGTATTTTCGGATGTTGTCATCCAGTGATAACTTTCCCTGTTCGGCAAGAATAGCTATACACATGGCAATAAACTGCTTTGAAATAGAACCTATGCGTGAGGGAGTTTGTGGCGTCCAAGGAAGGGCATACTCAAGATTAGCTATGCCGTAGCCGCGGGCATATATGATTCTTCCGTCTTTAAAAATCCCGACTGCTGCTCCTGGAGAATCATCCTTATCCCATTGTTTGAACATTTCATCCACTTTGTCTGTAAGAGCATTATGGGTATAGGCTTGATAAGCGACAGCTGTCTGTGCTGTAACACCAAAAACTAAAACAAAAGATATACAAAATATGAGCCTTATGAGGAATTTATTATTACTATCCATAACTCCTCCTTTATAAAAACTTATTGTTATCCAATATTTGCAGGCACTACGAGTCATAGATTACTGAAATATTTAGTTTATAAATACTTCTCAAGAAGTCCTGTTTTTTCGTTAAATTCCCTGATGAGCTTGTCCCACTCCGTATAGGAACGATATTTATCTCTCCAGTAGTTCTCATCGTACCATTGGCGGTCCAACTCCTCTACGTCTTTTCCGATTTGTTCAACCCAGGTGAAGTATTTAAGATTATGCATTCTCTTCTTGTCCCAATAACTGAGTTCGAGCATTTGATCTGTGGTAAGATTCAGGAGGCAGGTATCAAAATCAACTGCAGCCTGGTTATCTGTATATTCGCCTCTTTCTTCTTGCAATTCTTCAATCCGGGATTGGTAAAGTTCCATAGAGTCGGTGGCTATAGTGAACACGATATCATTCTCATTCATCTCATAATACTTAGCCATTTTGATAGAGCCGATGAGGTTGGCGACAGAAGAAATTCCAAGCAGGTGCAATTTATCGATGATTTCCTCTGAGATGCCTTTTGATTTAAGGTAATTTTTTCCCGAAGGTTCGTTTAACAGCCGCAAAAGCCGAATGCAAAACTCATCATTTATACCGGCGACCATATCCATATTTTTCAGATTGTGTATCCAGGGAACATGTTTATCCCCGATGCCTTCAATCCTATGGGCTCCATACCCACTATATAGGAGAGTGGGGCACTGCCAGGCCTCACCGGCACAGACCTTTATTCTCGGGAATTTTTCTCGTAGATAATCCGCACATCCTAAAGTCCCTGCAGAACCCTGAGTTAAAAATAGGGCAGTAAGCCTTTGTTTGTCTTTTCTTTCTTTATTGTAGGCTTCTTCAATCGCCTGACCTGTGCATACATAATGCCAGATGGCGTTTCCGATCTCATCGAATTGATTTAAAATCACGACCTCATCAGGTCGGGCTCTCTTTAATTCGAAACTCTTATCATAAACTTCTTTGACGTTGCTTTCCGAGCCAGGGGTTGCATGGATTTCTGCCCCAATTTTTTCCAACCATTCAAATCTTTCGCGGGACATCCCTTCAGGTAACACTGCAATGCTTGGACAAGCAAGAAGATAAGAATCATATGCGCCGCCTCGACAGTAATTTCCTGTAGAAGGCCACAAAGCTTTCTGATTCGTCGGATCAAAAGTACCTCTTACCAGTTTTTCCACAAGAGGTCCGAATGTGGCCCCGACTTTATGAGATCCTGTAGGGAAATATTTTCCAATCAGCATTATGATTCTGGCTTTAATGCCTGTTAATTCCTTCGGAATTTCCATGTAATTAACGTCGCCAAACCCGCCTCCGGATTTTACCGGTTCATTCTTCCATGTGATCCTAAAAAGGTTTCGTGCATGGAGGTCCCATAATCCAATGTTTCGAAGTTCATCTTTTATGCCCTGGGGAATCTTTTCGGGATGAGCCATTTCCTCATAAGTGGGAATGATGATATCTTTTTCCCTGCATCTCTTAATAGTATTTTCCAATACTTTTTTTGGTTCTCTCATCTTAGAAATCCTTTTTTTTACAATAATAAAATTCAATATGCATGTTGTTTTGCCATAGAAAAAAATGAAGAGCCTAGAATTTTAGAAACCCTCAATCTGTTTCGGGAAGTAATCTTCACAGGTCCCTTCCCGGTAAACATCTGCCGTACAGCAGTGAAGCCCGCCCCCAAATGGTGATACTTTATAGAACGGGACTGGAACAACTTCAAAGCCATGTTTATCGAACAACTCCATGGTAGGGATCTCACTGGCTTCAACACAGATGGTCTTCGGATCGAGTACAAGAGTATTCATGCTTAGCCACCAGCTGCAGAAATCCAACGGATATTTCTTCTCGAGAAGCGCTTTTGGGGTTTCCACAATTTCCCAACCATTTTTCTCGAATAGATCTAATTCTGCCTTATCGAGAGGGGGTCGTGTTGGGTTGATGAGCGCAAGGCCGGGACGAAGCGGTACAAGGGTTGTGTCCATATGCCACGGCAGGAGTTCTCTACGCCCCACCTTATGGATTCGATGGTCAGGAAAGTGGCGCCCCAGCCAATCAATTCCAGCGTCATTGGTAACCATTGACTTCTGGACAAAAAGGTCTCTACCGTAGCGGACAACATCGGCAGCATCAAATAGCGGTTCCTTTTCAGAGATTATCCAATCGCCTTTTTCAGCACGTTCCCACTGCTCTTCTTCGCTTAATGAGTTCCATTCCTTCCACCAGTCTTTCTTGTAAGTGCGTTCTGATAAACGCGGTTTGGGCGCCGCTTCAAAGCGAAAGTTTGGATCCTCTTTGAAGTATCGTTCGAACAAAGGTCGGTAGCAAAGAAACTCAAACCAGCGGCTATGGTAGGACATCGTCGCTTCCAGAATTTCGTTGCCAACTGTAAGCAGTATGTCCCGAACAGGTCCGCAGCCAAACATCGTTTCTTGTTTCCAATCAGGGGTTTGAACCATCTGGCTGAAATCGATCGGAGTCGGCCGATCAACGCGAATGCCACGGCTCTCAAGAATTTTGGCAAAATTGTCTAACTGTTCGTTGGCATTATCTACCATTTCCTGGGGGTAAGGCCCGTATGTGCCCAAGGGGAATCCGTCTTCGGGCCAATCGCGTTGAATGGCGATCTCAGGAGCCTGGACCATAGTTCCGTCGGCACGACCGAGAATGATATGCTTTAGCGGATCCCATTCATTCCAGGAATTGACAACTGTTTTTTGGGCTTCTTGAATCACTATTTTCTCCTTAAGTAGAATATTGTTAGGTTAGGTATTCACTTCGAAACTATAACAAGTCTCCTACTTTTTAAGTATCTAAAAAAATTAAATAAAAAACTTTAGGATGTCAAGCAATAATATCTTTAAATGAAAGTTTATCCAAATTATTAAGCAAAATATGTTTAATCGTAGCAATAGTAGACTTTCTCATCATCTAAATGTTCAATTGCTGATTTTAGGGATTTGCTCTTTTTATCGTAATATAACGCTGAGTTAGCCTGTTCTTTCTTCCACTCTATTTACATTTTGGATCATTAAACAGGAATTCGTTTCTCTTCTTTAATGACATTCAGTACAAGGTGCGTCATAGCTCGTTCGATATTCGATAAAGGGAGTTCTTTCTTTAAAAAATTTGTAAGATCATCACGCCCTTTAAAATAACATACAAGAATCAAGTCCCAATCCCCTGTAACTTCATAGACAGCTCCAACTTGAGGAAATTTAGCTATCGCTTTCTGAACCTCAATGTCCTTTTCCTGTCTGACACGAAGACTAATAATAGCCGTAAGATCATAACCAACAGATTCCGTATCGATAAGAGGAATATACCCTTTTAAAACTCCTGATTTTTCAAGTTTCTTTACTTTATTATAGAGCGTAGTAGGTGAGATTTTGAGCTCTTTGGCTATCCGACGAAAACTCATCCGTGCATCCCTATTCAGCACGTTTAAAATTTTCCTGTCTAACTCTTCTATCTTCATAGACTTCATTTCATACTAAATTACCAAACATTAATCAGAATGTAAACTTTAGGGAATTCTTTTCGACAATTGTCCTATGCATTTGACATGTAAAATAAGTTATTTCCAGACATCAAACCTTGCAAATCCCTTCAAAAGAAGCAATAATTATAACATTAAATCTCGAAAACTTTCGATTGGACATTTAGATAATAATAACCTCTACTATCTTTACGATTTAACATATTATGTTTAATAATTTGGATAGTTCTTCATTAATGGATATTATTGCTTGACATCCTGACGTTTTTTGCTTATTTTTTTTTAGTAGGTAAAAAGAGTTGGAGGATTATTATTTCAGTCATCGCGAAAACCACTAATTAAATTTGTAATATTGTTAATTTGATATGAGAGGAGGTGGATAGAATAAAAATGATATGTATCTATGAAGGTAAGGGGGAAAGGAAATCTTTCCCAGGGTATGAAAATACAAGGAATAGGAGGTTTAAATGAAAGAGTTCAAAAGAGCAATTGTATTAGTCCTGGCATTTGGTCTTCTCTGGAGTATGTCTTATTCGCAGTCTAAAGTGACAAGTGCTTTGGAAGGTACAGTCGTCGACGATGAGGAGACTTCTCTTCCAGGAGTTGAGATTGAACTCTCTTCTCCCGACATGATTGGAGGCTCTCGAAGTAGAGTTACAGATGCGCGCGGTAAATTCAGATTTGTTGGACTCCAGCCAGGAACGTATAGTATTGAGGCATCACTTCAAGGATTTGCCCCTAAAAGGAGAGAAGGCATCAGGTTGTTTGTCGGACAAACTTTGATTGTTGATTTTGTTCTCAAGATAGGAACGTTAGAAGAAGAGGTTACGGTAATAGCTGAATCCCCCCTTATTGATGTCAAAGATTCCGCAGTTGCTAGTACTCACATTCCAGAGTCAACAATAAAAGATGTTGTTTTTTCTCGCGATTCTTATCAATATTTTGCGATGGATCTTGCACCTGGTACCTATGTAGCAGGTTGGCATGGGATTAAGGCTTATGGAGGTACAACGAGGCAGGGGAATGCTTATACGATGGACGGTGTGGAGTTTTCTCACGGTGGCTTTGGGTCGAGCTGGATGGAATCAGACTCTAATATTTTTTCGGAGGCAGAAGTAGAAGGCCTGGGTGCCGCGGCTGAATACGATGGTTTTGATGGCCTTCATCTGAGTCTTGTTACAAAGAGCGGAGGAAATCAAGTTGAGGGGATGATACAATTAAATTACGGGGATATTGGTTGGAGCCAAGAAAGCGTCGATCGCAGTGATCCCTTCTATGAACTAGTAGAAGATCCCCAGAAGGAGGGCTTAATATACGGATCTTTTCTAGTAGGAGGTCCCCTTATTAAGGATAAGCTCTGGTACTTTGGTTCAGGAACTTACAGAAAATTTACTTTTGAAGATACTATAGTACAAATTCCGTCGTTAGAATACGAGACGGGAAGATACTATAAGTATCTCCCAACAGGCATTGTTAAACTTACCTTCCAGCCTAGTACGTCCACTAGACTCTCGGCTTTCTTTGTAATGGACTATTTTAAGATGGAACATATGTACCAGGATATTTATTGGCCTTATGAAGCAGCGGGGTGGGAACGTGAGCCATCTTGGGTTGCCAACATCAGAATGTTCCATTCTTTTTCAGACAAGACATTTATAGAAACTACACTTGGATATACAAAATCGGGATTTGGAGTGGGAGGCTATTCGGAAGAAGCTATGCATATTGATGATACCACAGGAATTCTCTCTGTAAATTATGGATGGAGGATACAAGACGATGCCCCTCGTTATTCTGCAAATGTTGCATTATCCCACCATGCCGATGATTTTATTAAAGGATCTCATGATTTTAAATTTGGCGTTGAGGTTGAACATATTTCAGATCATTATACTTTTCGCTACCACGGTGGTTATATTTATTATGACAACGTTTATTATGACTATGGTGTTTACTATGATTATGCTTATTCATGGTCTATGGATGTAAAACCTAAGGCTCTTAGAGTAGCTACTTTTGTTCAGGACAGTTGGAAAATTGGTAATGTTACAATCAATCCCGGGATACGTTTCAATTATTACAGAGGGACTCTTGAAACTTCGACTGAAGTATTTAAAACCAGTGGTTTTGCACCGAGATTAGGCATTACTTGGGATGTTTTTGGGGACCACAAAACTGCTCTGAAAGCTCATTACGGAAGGTATTATGACAAGTTCATTACAGGTATATTTGATAATGCGAGTGCTGGGGAGGAGGATTTTATCGGATATATGGTTGAGGCTGATGGCACTTTAACTGAAATATGGAGAGATCCTTATTCTAATCCGACAACTATAGATCCAGATATAAAAATGCCTTCTTTAGATCAGTTCTCTTTTGGAATAGAAAGAGAACTGATGAAAGATACATCTGTTGCCTTATCCTTTGTATGGAAGAGATGGTATAATTCAATTACTCGCGTAAACATAGGTGAAGAATTTGAGTTAACTGATTTTACATTTACAGATGAACAGGGACAAAGTCAAACATGGGATATATATGATCGCACTACTGAAGCGGCAACATACTCACTGACCAATCCCCGGCCAGGCCTTACTCCTTATATAGAGAGGGAGAGTAAAAGAACGTATATGGGCTTCATCGCTGAGTTTGAAAAAAGATTTTCAGACAATTGGATGCTTAATGCTTCTTATTCATATGGAAAGGAAAAATCATGGCCCACTGGCACGAATCCAAACTCTCTAGTAGCTTTTGATCGTTGGGGTGGAGAACCTGTTGCTTATCCATTTCATATTTTTAAGGTGTACGGAACATTTCTCTTGCCATGGGATATCAAATTCAGCCCTACCTTCAGTTGGAGATCTGCATTCGGCGGACGTGGTATAGGAGATGGTAGATGGGAAGCAGAAGTAAGAGCTTCTGGTATTACAGGCAATCCTCTAGTTGATATCGAAAAACCAAACTCGAATAAACTTCCTGATTACATAGCTCTTGATTTAAGAATGGAAAAGAGTTTCACAATCAAAGGTAATCTGCGATTAGCAGGCTACTTAGATGTTTACAATGTTTTTAATCGACAAAAAGCAATAGAGGTACAAGACCGACTAACAAATCCAGATTTTGGACTGGCCTATGATGTTAATTACGGGAGAGAGTTCAGGCTTGGATTTCGAGTTTACTTCTAAGAATGCGGAGCGCATAGTTCTATAGGCAGAGTTCTACAGGCTTGCCGTTGGGTGAAGGTGTAGGCGGCGATATGCTTTGCTAGCGAAGTAGAGGTTATATTATTTAAACACACTGCATATCGCTAAGAGTACTATATTGTACGGATAACTAAATATCGCCGCCCCATCCTAAATCCTGGAGTACAACTGTATTTACGAAAACTTTTTCCCCAGGTTATACAGAGCTTGCCAGGATGCGAAATAGTAGAATATAGCTTACAGGTCGATCCTATTCATATTATTATCCTTCTAAAATATGCAGTGCGCGATTTGATGAGTAGGGTCAAAGGAACGACAGCAAGCAGATAGGGGATGAAGATTTCGTGGTTTCGTCAGATATGTACAATAGCCAAGAATCCAGGATTTAGGGCAAGCGAACCTTGAATTTAAATAAGAGCCACGGTTTTAGGAGTGGGCGTCTACTCGAGCCAAAAAGGGAAGATAAATGTAATTTTAAAAAGAGGAGGCAATAATGTTTAAACGATGGCTAATAATCTTCAGTGCCTTGACAATGATGATGTTTTTTTTGGCCGGATGCAAGAGTGGAGAATTTGACATCCTTGTAAAGAATGGAAAAATCGTTGACGGAACAGGGAATCCATGGTTTTATGGCGACATTGGCATAATTGGGGATACGATTGCCGAGATTGGAGACCTTTCTGGAAGAACTGCCGCTAAAACCATCGATGCCAAGGGACTGGCTGTTTCCCCCGGATTTATCGACGTTCACACTCACTGTGATGGAGGATTGGGAAGACCCGATGCCAATGCGAACTTGAACTATCTGATCCAGGGAACAACAACAGTAGTTACAGGCAACTGTGGTGATGGGACCTTCAAGATTGCTGAGACCAAAGACAAATGGGAAAAACAAGGAATCGGAACAAATGCCGTTCATCTGGTTGGATTCGGTACAGTCCGCAGATCAGTCATGGGCGTGGAACCGCGCGATGCTACACCAGAGGAGCTGGATAAGATTAAGGAGATTGTCCGACAAGCGATGAGAGAAGGTGCTTGGGGGATGAGTACAGGTTTAGAATATATACCAGGCCGCTATGCAGCTACCGAAGAAATCATCGAAGTCACAAAAGTCGTTGGCGAGTTTGGAGGGGTTTATGCCAGCCACCAGCGCAATGAGTTTGATCGTGTACCTGAATCCACTCAAGAAACTATCCGAATCGCTGAAGAAGCCGGAGTGCGAGCCAATGTATCCCACTTCAAAGTATGTAGAAAGGATTACTGGGGGAAGATGAAAGAGGCTGTAAAATTGATTAACGACGCCCGGACCGGGGGAATATACGTCGTTGCAGATATGTATCCCTATCACTATGCATCAGGAGGGCGAATTCTGCCGATTGCCAGAAACTCTGGCTGGGCCCCTTTTCATCTTCCGAATGACATGGAACCATTTGCAGAACTCAGAAAGAAAATGAGGGATCGGAATCTACCAGATTCGGAGAGGGAGAAGCTTAAAGAGCAGTATGTGGATGAGCTGGCAAAGGCCCTCGCTGATAAATCAAAACGGGAGCAGATCAGGAAATCAGTACTCGAGGGGGAACCTCATAGACCTAGTTCTGTAGCCTTAGCGGGCTGGGATAGTTATTTGGTTACAATTGCCGAGAAAAATACTCATCTGATTGGAAAAATCCTATCGGACATTGCCAAGGAACAAAAAAGAGATCCTTTTGATCTCGCCGCAGATTTAGTCATTGATGAACCCGACCTGTACGTCGCTTGTGGAGTCATGTCGGAAGACGACATGAAGTATGCGATGAAGCAAGATTGGTTGATGTTTTCAAGTGATGGGGACGCATCGCCTATCTTAAAGGAGACCGACGTACCCAGAATTGGGCATCCCCGCGCTTTCAGCAGTCAAGCCAGAGTGCTCCGTAAGTACGTAAGAGAAGAGAAACTATTGACACTGGAGAATGCCATTAAAAAGATGACCTCCCTTCCTGCCTCTTTCCTTCAGCTGAAAGATAGAGGACTGCTCATGAGGGGATACAAGGCTGATATAGCTATATTCAATCCTGACACTATCAAGGACAATGCTACATTTACTGATGCACGCCAGTACAGCACGGGGACTGAATACGTGATTGTGAATGGAAAGATTAGTATAGAAAATGGGGAATATGATGGTGCCTTAAACGGGAAACTGCTGCTGTTAACAGAAAACAAATAAGTACGGATACATTTATGCTCGGATACTAAAGGAGGCATACTTGTTGCCATCAGCAATGCCTGCGAATTGCCTTTCAATTCTTGAATGACGATTCGGGCAATACAAACGAGTGTGTGGATGAGTAACGTGGATGAGTAGAGAAAAGAACAAAAAAAAGCTAGTAATCTTTACTACAACTATTTTGACATATGTATTGATTCTCTTTTTCGTCTCAGCCTGTCAGGCATATCCATCGATGGGAACCGATAAAGAAAAATTGAACGTCCTCCTTATAACGATAGATACCCTCAGAGCGGATTGGCTGAGTTGTTACGGCAGCGAACATCTTGATACACCAAACATCGATAGCTTGTCAGAGAGGGGCGTCCTTTTCTCCAGAGCCTTTGCCAATACCTCCACCACATTACCTTCCCATGCCAATATTCTCCTCGGGACAACGCCTCCTTATCACGGTGTGCATGATAATATAAATTTTGTGGTGCGAGAAGAATTTCTTACGCTAGCTGAGTACTTAAAGGAGCATGACTACTCCAACGGAGCTTTTATCGGAGCTTATCCTCTCCATGCGAAATTTGGTCTTAACCAGGGATTTGATACTTACGATGATGAGATGGACCGCCTGCCCTTCCAGGACTTTATGTCAGAAGAGAGGAGAGGTGAAGTCGTTATCGACAGAGCTCTTAGCTGGCTGAAGAAGCGTAATTCTCCCTGGTTTCTCTGGATTCATTGTTGGGATCCTCATGATCCCTATGAACCTCCTGAGCCGTATCTAACTCAATACAAAGAGCATCCTTACACAGGAGAGGTGGCCTATGTTGATTTTGTCCTGGGAAGGTTTTTTGCCTACTTGGAAGAAAACAATCTATTCGAAGATACTCTCGTTATTTTTACCGGAGATCACGGTGAATCATTAGGACAACATGGTGAAAAAACTCACGGCTTTTTAGCCTACAACACTACGATCTGGATTCCCCTGATAATAATCTCTCCTGGGTTTGAGAAACGCCGAGTTGAGCACTATGTCAGCCATATCGACATATTCCCCACGGTGTGCGATATTCTCAATTTCAAAAAACCGTCTTTCCTTCAGGGCATCTCGCTTGTCCCGGCTCTTAAGGGAAAAAAAGTGCCCCAAAGACCTATCTATTTTGAATCTCTCCATCCCTATTACAGTAAAGGCTGGGCACCTCTCAGGGGATTTATTTTTAATAAAGAGAAGTATACCAGCTCCCCTATTCCAGAGCTTTATGATCTGGGTGCGGATTTTGATGAGAAGAGCAACCTCGCTGCGAAAAGGAAATTAGGTAGATTTGAAAAACGGTTAGAGAAAATAATGAGTGACTATATATTTCCTGAAAGCGAGAGAGCAGAAGAGCGACTTGACAAAGAATCACTCGAAAAATTGAGAAGCCTGGGGTATATCTCAAGCTCTCCGGATACGAGAAAGGAAAACTTTACACGGGATGACGATGTTAAAATGCTTCTTCCGTATTATAACCAAGCCATGGAGGCCCTTGAACAGTATGGACAGGGGAATAAAAAACAGGGATTCGAGACGTTAAAAAAGATTATCACTGAAAGAAAGGATCTTGCTGTCACCTATATTAACCTTGCCGACTTATACAAAAAAGAGAAAAGGCTGAGAGATGCTGTTGAGGTTCTGAAGATCGGGCATGAAAATGTTCCCTCCAACTATTTCGTCTTTTTTTCCTTGCTGAACAGTCTCCAGGAAGCTGGGCAGTATAATAATATTATTCAGGCTTTTCACGGAAAGAGCTACCTTCAGATGGAATCTGACCCAGCGATATGGAATTTGTTGGGAAATGCATACTATAAAACAAGTAATTTTGAGAAAGCCATAGATCAGTACAAGATGGCCCTTTCGCTCGACGCTGAATCTCAGTTACTTTTTGCCAATCTCGGCGAAGCTCAGTTTTCCCTAGCGGTGAAGAAAAAAGACAAAACTATGCTCCAGAAAGCGCTACAGAGTTTTCAAACAGCCGTTAAACTTGATCCTGATTATGCATTGTCTCATGTAGGTTTAGGCAAAGCATTCAGGCTATTAGGCCGCTTTGATTATGCCATCGCTTCCTTTAGAAAAGCCCTCGATTTAGACGATAAGCTTGATGAGGCGCTTTATGTTTTAGGTTTAACCTATCTCGATAAGGGGGATAAAGATAAAGCGCTGAGCACGTTGACTCTTTACAAGCAAAAATACTACGATTCTCTTCCCGATGATCAGAAGCAGAAATTGGATGATTTGATCAGAAGGTGCAAATTGAATAAAAATGAGCCGAACTCAATGCAGTCCTTAAAACCAATTTCCTAAGCTAAAAAGGATTTGAAAGAATATCAAGGTGTGTAATAAATAAAAGACAAAAATATTCCTTGTCGAGCGAATTTTTCATAAAATATATAGAAGTATTTGTCCTCACAGGTTTTTAAGGAGAAATCAATGGCCCATGTAAAGAGAAAAAAAGGGAAAATTGGCATTTTGACCGGGGGAGGAGATGTTCCCGGATTAAATCCTGCTATTCGTGCTATTACGATTCGTGCTATTAGAGAAGGATATGAAGTTATCGGGATCCGGCGGGGATGGGCCGGTATGATCGAAATGCAAAGAGATAAAGACTATCCTAATGAGGCTCATTTTCATGTTCTCACGGAAGAAATAGTTAATAAAACCGGTCGCACTGGGGGTACTTTTTTACATACGTCCAGAACAAGGCCCAGCCATATTCTCAAGGTTGATGTACCTGATCATCTTCAGCAAAAATTCAATAAAAAGGTCAATGATCTTTCATCCGAAGTACTCAAAAATATTGACTATCTTGGTATCGATTATCTCATTCCGATCGGTGGAGATGATACTCTGAGTTATGCATTCAGGCTCCATAAGGAAGGAGTGAAAGTCATATGTGTCCCAAAAACCATGGATAACGATGTGCCTGGGACAGATTATTGCATTGGATTCAGCACTTGCGTCACGCGCACGATCAGTATGACTCATGCTTTACGGACTGCAGCCGGCTCCCATGAACGCTTTCTGGTCATTGAGGTGTTTGGGAGATACGCCGGCTTTACTGCATTACTGCCGACAATGGCGGGGGCTGCCAATCGCTGTGTGATACCGGAATATAAATTCGATATTAATCGATTGTGTGAACTCCTCACCAAAGATAGACTGACAAATCCCAGTAACTATTCCGTTGTACTTGTTTCCGAGGGAGCAATGGTCAAAGGGGAAGAAATGGTCTTTGAAGGGAAGGAAAAGGATATGTACGGGCATAAAAAATTGGGAGGAATAGGAGATCAAGTTGCGAGTCTCTTAAAAGAGCGTTCTGCCACTTTCAACAATGGAAGAAGGATTAATGTGATCAATCAGAGATTGAGCTATTTAGTAAGATGCGGTGATCCGGATGCTATTGATTCCATAGTCCCCATGGCATATGGAAATCTTGCATTGGACCTGATTTTGAAGGACACTCCGGGCCGGATGGTCAGCCTGCGGAAGGGGAAGTATAATGATGTTCCTATCGATGTGGTTGCAAGTACTAAAAAAGTCGTGGATTTGGAAAAATATTATAATAAGGAACGACTACGTCCAAAATATAAAAGCTTTATTAACAAACCGCTGTTTATAATGACCAGCGATTTTTAAGGTTTGCTATCAGTATGATAAAAGCCTGACCTGCGCGAGGATCCCGCTAATTCTCTAGCCTTTCCATAATTCTAAATTGAAAATAATAGAAACCTCCCCGTGTGGACACGGTGTGGACAAAATGACTGAAAATGACTCAGTTTAAGTGACTCAGGCTAAAAAATAAAAACACAGAAAAAACTCAAATATCAGGGGAAAAAGGAAGAATAGGATGGTAGCGGGGGTTGGATTTGAACCAACGACCTCCGGGTTATGAGCCCGACGAGCTACCAGACTGCTCTACCCCGCAGTATCAGCCATATTATAGCAAACTTCTGCTATTTGTCAAAAAAAGGAATAAAATGTTTTTTACGCCACATTTAAAATGTTTTTTCTCTTGACATTAACTCGGTGCAAAAAATATAATGAGAACCTCAAAAAATGGGCTATTTTCTCTTTTTCTTACTCGCTGCATTGACCGTTGGTGCAGTCCTGGGTATGATTATCTCCAAAAACCAGGCTTACAATGCCATTTTCCTGATCCTTGCCTTTGCCTGCATGGGAGGTCTCTTTGCTCTTCTCGAGGCACCTTTCATCGCAGTGGTCCAAATCATCATCTATGCGGGCGCTATCATGGTTCTCTTTATCTTCGTGGTTATGATGATCAATGTGCGTTCTGGTATTCCAGCTGAAAAAAAGAAATGGACTATATATCTTTCTCTAGTGATCGCTGTTGTCCTTATCATCGAGCTTATTCTCTCAATAAAAGGAGCTTTTACTCTCCCGGTCTCAACGGCAATAATAAAAGCCGGACCTACTGATCTTGGCCGGCTCCTTTTTACTAAGTATCTTTATCATTTTGAGATCACTTCAATCTTGATAATAGCCGCCTTAGTCGGTGCTATTGTATTAGTTAAGAAAAAAGAAAAAGAATGATTCCTACAAATTATTTCTTAATCTTGAGCGTCGTTCTCTTCGTTCTGGGCGCCATCGCTTTTTTTGTAAAAAGAGATCTCGTCACACAGTTTATGTCCATAGAGATTATGCTCAATGCAGCCAATCTAGCTTTTATAACCCTGGCAAGATCAGCAAATTCCGCAGATGGACAGATCATTGTCTTTTTTATCATTACTGTTGCGGCTGCTGAGGCGGCTATTGGTCTGGCTATCATTCTTCTTATTTTCAGGCAAAAAAAGACAATCAAATCCGAAGATATAAAATTAATGAAAGGATAAAATGACTGAGATATTCTGGCTCATCCCATTTATACCAGCGGCAAGTACTCTTATCCTGGCAGTCTTTGGAAAAAAGCTCCCCAAAAAATATGTCTCCTTCCAGGCCTGTTTTGCAGTCTTTGCCTCCTTTGTTATTTCGGCCATCTCAGCTGTAGGGCTTCTTCAAACAGCTCACGGAAACTACCCATTGGTCAAAAATCTTTTCTCCTGGATTCAGGCAGGAAGCTTCCAGGTCAACCTTTCTCTCATGTTTGATCCCTTATCTGCTGTCATGGCTCTGGTCGTTAGCGGAGTGGGTTTCATCATTCATGTTTATTCGGTTGGCTATATGGCAGATGATGAGGGCTACACCCGTTATTTCACTTATTTAAACCTCTTCACCTTTTCCATGCTTATACTTGTTATGGCTTCAAACTTAGTCTTGATGTTTGTCGGCTGGGAAGGAGTCGGGCTTTGTTCTTATTTATTGATCGGTTTCTGGTTTGAAAAACACTCAGCTGCAAATGCAGGTAAAAAAGCTTTCATTGTTAACCGGATAGGTGATACAGGCTTCCTCCTGGGAATTCTCTTCATCTTTATTCATATAGGGAGCGCAGAGTTTACAGCTATAAACGAAGCCATCTCAGGAGGAGCTATCTCAGTTGGGCTGGCCACTTTGATCGCTATTCTTCTGTTTGTAGGAGCAACAGGAAAATCTGCTCAAATTCCCCTTTATGTCTGGCTTCCTGATGCTATGGAAGGCCCTACCCCTGTCAGCGCGCTAATCCACGCTGCCACCATGGTTACAGCTGGAGTCTATATGGTCTGCAGGATGAATCTTCTCTACACTCTATCCGAAACTGCAGCTCAGGTAGTAGCACTTGTGGGTGCGATCACAGCTGTCTATGCGGCCACAATGGCCTTAACCCAGAATGACATAAAAAGGGTTTTAGCCTACTCTACGATATCTCAAATAGGATACATGTTCATCGGCTGTGGTGTCGGCGCCTACGCAGCAGGTATGTTCCACTTGTATACACATGCCTTCTTCAAGAGCCTCCTATTTCTGGCTGCTGGAAGTATAATGCATGCGCTGTCTGGTGAAATAAACATGAAAAAAATGGGAGGGCTGCGAAAATACCTTCCTCTAACCTATCCTACTTTTCTCATCGGTGCGATTGCCATCGCTGGTGTTCCGTTTTTTTCTGGCTTTTTCTCAAAAGATGCTATCCTCACCAGGGCATTCGCTCAAGGTCAGTATTCAGCATTTTATTATTTTATTTGGGGGCTGGGGATTATGGGAGCAGTGCTTACAGCCCTTTATATGTTTCGCCTCGTTTTCCTGACTTTCCATGGGGAGGAACGCCTGGATCCTGAAGTAAAAAAGCACATCCATGAATCTCCCAAAGTCATGACCATACCTCTGGTCATTTTAGCTTTCTTCTCTGTTGGCGCAGGATATATCGGACTTCCTGTTGTCCTGGGAAAGAAGCTCAACTTTTTCGGCAAATTCCTGGAGCCTGTGATAAAAGAGGTTAAGGAAGTTCATCTTAGTATACAAACAGAGTGGATGCTTATAGCGATTGCAACCTTCGTGGCTTTTTTAGGAATTTTTATTGCTTATGTTTTCTACATCAGATCCCCGTTGATTCCACGCAATCTGGCCACCAGGTTTCCCACCATCTACAAACTCATGTTTAACAAATACTATGTGGATGAGATCTATAATGCAGTCTTCGTGAAGCCCACGATTAAATGGTCAAAGATTATATATGATAATTTTGATTTAAAAGTCATCGACGGAGCTGTCAACGGGACGGCAACAGCCACCGGCTTTGCGGGAAAAATCCTGAGTTATTTCCAGAGTGGCTTGATTAAAGATTACGGCCTTATTTTTCTTTTAGGAGTAATTATCTTTTTAGCTTATCTATTGTTTTAAAAAATGAATTTACCAATATTGAGTCTAATTACTTTCCTCCCCCTTGCAGGAGCCGTTCTGCTCATTTTCATTCACCGCGACAGGAAAAACCTTCTCCGCTTTCTTTCCTTGGGCATAGCCATCATTACCTTTATTTTTTCTCTTACTCTCTATTTCAATTTTAACGATCAAATTCCCGATCCGCAGTTCGTGGAGAAAGCTGACTGGCTTGGCTATGGAATCAACTATCATATCGGGATTGACGGGATAAGCCTCTTTCTTATCCTTCTGACAACTTTCTTGATGCCTATTATCATCCTTTCTTCCTGGACATACATCCAAAAGAGAGTAAAGGAATACCTTATCTTCATGCTTATTCTCCAGACAGGGATCATCGGCGTTTTTGTTGCCCTCAACCTTTTTCTCTTTTACGTTTTCTGGGAAGCCATGCTTATTCCGATGTATTTTCTCATCGGCGTTTGGGGTGGTCCCCGGCGGATTTATGCCACCCTCAAATATGTCCTTTTTACGATGTTCGGAAGCTTGCTGATGTTAGTTGCAATCTTCTTCCTTTATTCTATGTATTACAAGGCAACAGGCGTCTATTCTTTCAACCTTTTTGATTATTACAATCTTATCCTGAATCCCAATATTCAAATCTGGCTTTTTCTGGCTTTTGCACTTTCTTTTGCCATAAAAATTCCGTTATTCCCGTTTCACACCTGGCTGCCCGATGCTCATGTGGAGGCTCCCACGGGCGCTTCTGTAATCCTGGCCGCGGTGCTCTTAAAAATGGGAGCTTATGGTTTCCTCCGCTTTGCCCTTCCTCTTTTTCCCGATGCTGTAATGAAATTTCTCCCTTATCTGGCTGCGCTAAGCTTGATAGGGATCATCTATGGAGGTTTGATGGCACTCATCCAGAAAGATGCAAAGTCCCTGGTCGCCTATTCCAGCATAAGCCATATGGGGCTGATCATGCTGGCTATCTTTGCTTTGAACACTGAAGCAATGGAAGGGGCTATTTACCAGATGCTCAACCATGGATTGAGCACAGGCGCTCTGTTTTTGATTGTCGGAATCCTCTATGAAAGATCCCACACCCGAATGATTAATGACTATGGTGGAGTCAGTAAACAGATGCCTGTTTTTTCTGCTTTTTTCCTGATCTGCATGCTTTCATCGGTTGGGCTTCCTGGTCTCAATGGCTTTATCGGAGAAATATTGTGTATCTTTGGAATTTTTAAAGCCAACAAGCTTCTTGCCATCCTGGGCATATCAACCGTTATCCTGGCAGCTGGGTATCTGCTCTGGATGTTCCAGAGAATTATGCAAGGACCTATAAAAAATGAAAAGATTTTATCCTTCAAAGATATAAACAAAAGAGAGATTGGCTATCTTGTGCCTATAGTCATCATGATGTTCTGGATGGGAATTTACCCCAAGCCTTTCCTGAGTAAGATGGAAAGCTCCGTTACTCATCTCCTCAACAGAGTCAATAAGAGAGAGATTTATTTCACTAAAAGTCAAAAGGATAAGGATTTCTTGTTAGAAATTGAACCTAAAACAACCGAAGAAAAAAACGAGGAAAAGGAAGATAAATTCAGATGAATAGCTTCTTTGCTTTGTCCCCTCTTCTGATAATTGTCTTTGCCTCTCTTCTCGTTTTGCTTCTTGATGTTTTCTTAAAGAAAGAAAATAAAAATTACTTAGCCTACATCTCTCTTATTTTCCTCGTTATCTGTGGTTTTATATGTATCAAGTTCTGGGATAAAAACTACTCATACTTTAACGGCAATCTTATCCTTGATAACCTCTCTCTTTTCTTTATTTTTATCCTAGCTCTGGCAACAGGCTTTGTCATTCTTCTCTCCATGAAGTACATCTCCTTTCAGGATGTAAACTACGGCGAGTTCTATGCCCTCCTTCTTTTAGCCTTATCAGGTGTGGCGATCATGCTCTCCTCCTCAGATCTTCTGATCATATTCTTAGGCCTAGAGGTCCTTTCCATTTGCAGTTATGCCCTGGCTGGCTTGAAAAGAACAGACGAGAAATCCTCAGAGGCGGCCATTAAGTATTTTCTGTTGGGAAGTTTTGCCACAGCTTTCCTCGTCTACGGCTTAGCTCTTCTCTACGGTTCTTCCCATTCAACTAATATTTCCTCAATCATTAATTTCTTCGTAACAGAATCCGACCTGAGCATCATGGCTCTTATTGGCTTAGGTTTAGTTATCATAGGATTCGGTTTCAAAATTGCTGTTGTTCCTTTCCATATGTGGACTCCAGATGTCTATCAGGGTGCTCCCACACCGATCACTGCCTTCTTTTCCGTAGTGCCCAAAGCAGTTGGTTTTATCGTATTCTTAAGAATATTTACTCCATACTGGAAAAATGCTCTCAATACTCAGGCTATCTTCTGGATACTCTGGGTTATATGTGTCTTAACCATGGTAGTAGGAAACCTTGTTGCTCTGCGCCAGACAAACTTGAAAAGAATACTTGCTTACTCAAGCATTGCCCATGCAGGCTACTTGCTTATAGCCATCCTGGCCCGGGACAATTCTAGCCTGGTCTTCTACCTTACAGTTTATCTATTCATGAATATAGGTGCTTTTGCCGCTGTTATCGCGTTGAGCAGAAAAGGGAAAGAATACCTTGAACTCGAGGATTACGCTGGAATCGGGTTTAAATATCCCTGGATTGGCGTAACCTTTTCTATCTTCCTTCTTTCTCTGGCAGGGTTTCCGCCCACAGGAGGCTTCCTGGCGAAGTTTTATGTATTCTCTACTGCCGTAAGGCAGGATCTTCTGCCTCTGGTTATAATCGGAGTCCTGGCCAGTCTTATCTCTGTTTTTTATTACTTGAGGATCATCGTCTACATGTATATGAAAGAGCCTGCCCGCGAAATAGAAATAGCCATAGAAAACCCGGCTTTATTCCTGGTCCTCTTCTTCTGTCTGTATGGAGTACTCCAATTGGGCCTCTATCCCAGAAATATCCTGGTCCTGATTAATCAAGCTATCAGCTCCTTCTTTTAGCTTTTAAGAGGACGTTCCCCAAAAATAATAAGAGGCTGGAGCAGGACGTAAGCCGAATTCTGTTCCCGCTAAAGATTTAGCGAGTGCGGTTATTTGTCTAACCCCTTGATTGCTCAAGGGGATGAGCGACCTACCCGCCCCATAAGACGGACCATCTTAAAAAGGGCCAATTTGGTCTTGCTCCGGATGGGGTTTACCACGCTCCTGATGTCACCACCAGGACGGTGAGCTCTTACCTCACCTTTTCACCCTTACCCCACGAAATGAGCGAAACCGTCATTTCATGAGGCGGTATATTTTCTGTGGCACTTTCCTCCGGTCGCCCGGAGTCGCTGTTAGCGACCATCCTGCCCTTTGGAGTTCGGACTTTCCTCCCCCTCTTTCTCACGAAGAGAAGAAGGGGCAACCGCCTCGCCTACTCCAGCCGCTATTTTTATGCCATAATGTTCTAACTTCTTGTAAAGATTGCTGCGTGGTGTATCTATTTCTCTTGCAGTCTGAGATATATTCCAATTGCTCTCCTCAAGCTTGGCTAAAATAAAATCTTTCTCAGCTAACTCCCTGAATTCTTTCAGTGTTTTTATTCCCTTTGCTTCGGGAAGATATATGCCTATTTCTCCTCTGATACACTCCGGCAAATCTTGCCTTTCTATTATATCTGCCTCGGTCATAATAATCAATCTTTCCACTACGTTCTTCAGTTCCCGAACATTCCCTTTCCAGTGGTATTTTATCATCGCTTCTAGCGCATCCTCTGAAAACTTCTTCACTTTAAAATTATTTTCCTCTGTATAAATCTTGCTGAAATACTCAACAAGAAGAGGGATGTCCTCTTTTTTCTCCCTCAAAGAAGGAGAATAAATGGGAATGACATTCAGGCGGAAATAAAGGTCTTCCCGGAATGTCCCCTCCTTTTTTTCTTTCCCTAAATCCTTATTAGTAGCAGCTATTACTCTGACATCTACCTTATTGATTCTGCTCGAGCCGACCTTTTGAACTTCCCCTTCTTCAAGAACACGCAAAACTTTGGATTGAGTTTTCAAACTCATATCGCCAATTTCATCTAAAAATATCGTTCCTCCATCTGCCTGCTCAAATTTGCCTGGTTTTTTTTCTGTAGCCCCCGTAAAAGCACCCTTCTCATGGCCAAAAAACTCGCTTTCAATGAGCTCTTCGGGTATTGCAGCACAATTCACCTGAACAAACCTTTCTTTAGCCCTCAAACTTTGACTGTGAATAGCTCGGGCAATAAGCTCCTTTCCAGTGCCGCTTTCACCATGGATAAGCACAGTCGCATTGGTAGGGGAAATTTTTATTATCTCTTTCCAGAGTTTTTTCATCGAGGAATGATTTCCTATAAGCTCATATCTCTTATCTGATTTTTTTCTCAGGTCCTGGCACTCCCTCAAGAGCTTGCTCTGATTTAAAGCATTCCGGATGCAGAGCAGGACTCTTTCCCTATGAAGGGGCTTTTCCAGAAAATCAAAGGCTCCCAGCTTCGTCGCATCTACTGCTGTTTTAATCGTGCCATGTCCTGATATCATGACGACCTCTGGCCTGTAAGGCTTTTCTTTCAATTCTGCTAAAACTTCCAACCCATCTCTCCCAGGAAGTTTTATATCCAGCAAGACTAAATCCAATCCTACTGTTTCTTCTATAATATCCAGAGCTTCTTCTCCATCCGCTGCTTCAAGAAAGCTGTATCCCTCGTATTCAAGGATCATTTTAAGGGATTTTCGGATGTTTTCTTCGTCATCCACGACTAAGATTTTTGCTTTCCGCCGATTTTTCATCATTCCTGTTCCTTTTTTAGTCTCAATTGAATTTTAACATAAAAAAGGATTTGATGCATATTCTGTCAATAAAAATTCAAGTTTTGCAAGTTTGACCCCATTGCCTCCTATTTATCATTAGTGTAAGATAAAAACGAGATGTGGAAGCCTTTAGCGCTAATTATTCTCATGATGTTAATTGGCACGATAGGTTTCCATGTGATCGAAGGGTGGTCATTCCTGGACTGCCTCTACATGACTGTCATAACCATTTTCACAGTCGGGTTTAAGGAAGTCAGAGTACTCTCCTCTCAAGGCCAAATTTTCACTATCTTCGTTATCTTAGGGGGTGTGGGAACAGCCATATTTGCCTTCACCAAAATAGCTGAAATTGCCTTTGAGGGAGGAATTAATAAATTTTGGCGGAGAAAAAGAATGGAAAAAAAGCTTAAAAACCTAAAAGATCACTATATCATCTGTGGCCACGGACGGATGGGAAAGATAGTGAGAGAAAGGCTGGGGGAGGAAAAATTGCCCTTTGTTGTCATTGATAATAAAGAAGAAAAACTAGAAGATCTCAAACAGACAAACAGCTGCCTTTTTATAGAGGGAGATGCGACGCATGAAGACATATTGACCAAAGCTGGCATAAAAAAAGCTAAAGGGCTGGCTGCCCTCCTTCCGACTGATGCTGATAACCTTTACCTTGTTTTAAGTGCTAAGCTGATTAATCCTTCACTCTTCATCCTTTCCAAGGCCATGGATGAAGAAGCTGAGAGAAAAATTCTCCAGATTGGAGCCAACAAAGTCGTCAGTCCGTATAAGCTGAGCGGCCTGAAAATTGCTCAAGGGTTGATTCGCCCGACATTGGTAGACTTTATGGATCTCATCATCAGGCGAAAAGAGCTAGCTTTATACATGGAGGAATTAGTAGTAAAAAAGGACTCTAAGATCGTCAACCGTAACCTTACAGAATGCGACATACGAAGAACGGCAAATGTCATTGTTGTGGCTATGAAAAAACCCGGAAAAGACATTGAATTCAATCCTTCTCCTGACTCTAAAATTAAAACTGGCGATATACTCCTTGTTTTAGGAGATAAAAACGCAGTCAATCAATTTGAAAATATATACCTAGGAGCTTCATCCTGAAAAACCATAAGTTGATTCACCTTTTCTTGCTTAATTATATAGTCAAGGTGGGTCACAAGGCATACGGAAAATTTATATTCGGCACAGTCCTTATCTCATTTTGCTTATTGTTTATAACTCTCTCTAGTTCGCAAGATGAAAATCAAAAATATTTTGAGCTTGATAACGGTTTAAAAATTTTCCTGTATGAAAAACATACCCTCCCCCTCATAAATTTAGTGTTTGCCGTGAATCTCGGCACTAAAGATGAATCAGATGAAACGAGCGGGCTTGTTCATATTTTAGAACATTATATTCTCTTCAGAGGAACTGAATTCAGGAGCGGGCCAGAAATTAGCCAGGATATACGACGACACGGTGCCTATTTCAATGCCCACACATCACTGGATCTGGCTACCTTTGAAATATCTCTTCCTTCTGAACACGCAGATTTTGCTTTGAGGAATCAAAAAGAGATTTTGTTTAACCTAAAACTCTCACAAGAAGAGCTCGATGAAGAAAAAAAAGTGATCCTCGAAGAGCTGAGCCAAACTCAGGACGACCCCCTTAGATACGCCACTTCCACAGTTTATCAAAACCTTTTTAAGGACCATCCTTACCAAAAGCCAGTCCAAGGAAAAAAAGAGATTATCGAGGCTTTGACTGTAGAGCAGGTAGAAAAATTCTATCGCAAGTTTTTTGTTCCTTCGAACTGTGTTTTGGCAATTGTGGGTGATTTCGAAATAGAAGAGATGGAGAAGAAAACAAAAGATATCTTCGGGGATTTAAAAAAGGAGGAAATCTCTCCCCCAAAATACGAAAAAGCTCCTGCATTGAAAAAGACAGTGGAAATTAAGCAAGAGATGGATGTTAATCAGGCCTACCTGGTGATAGGAATATTCGGTCCAGATTATAACCATAAGGATCAATACGCCATGGATATCTTAACCCAGATTCTGGGCCGAGGAGTGAATCCAATGCTGAACTATCCGCTGCGCGGGAGAAGGAACCTGGCTCAAAGCGCTTTGATGAAGTATAGTGCTCACAAATACGGCGGGGTAATTATCATCTATATTACTTTAGACCCAAAAAACATAAGCATCACGAAACGAGAAACGATTAGATTTCTAAAAGAGACAAGCCGTCTTAATTATTCAAAAAAGGATGTTATGGGGGATGCCAAATTATATGCTCTTGATTACTTAGAAAGTGCTAAAAATCAAATCAAATTTAATTTTCATCAATCCCAGGAAAAAGGCCTGGCCATAGCAATCAGCCTTGCAAGGTACCTTCTTCTGAATGAAAACCAGGAGGGAAGGAGCTATATAGAAAATATCGCGAAGCTAAACTCTTCAGACTTGCGGAAAGCGGCTGGTAAATATTTGAGTAAAGGACGTTATGTCATTGTGACTATTTCTCCGAAAAAGAAAAAATAGCTGGAAATTCATACCATGACTGTACGAAAATTTTATTTAAAACTTGTGGCCTCAATGGGCTTATGGGCTCTCGCTCTATCCCCGATTTTCTCTAGCCAGACACCTCCCCTCTCAAGAAATCTACCCGAGGAAGAATTTTTATCAAACGGCCTCAAGCTGATTTATCAAAAAGACACATCCTCTGCTATCACTGTCTTCCAAATCCTCATCAAGGGAGGGAAAGCAGTTGAACCCGAAGATAAAAGTGGGTTGGCCTACCTCACTACTCGGTTGGCTTTAGAAATTCCGGATCGAAAAAAAGCCCAAGACCTGATGAACCAGGCCTCACATGTTTCCATGACTTCTAGAGGTGATTATTCTCTCATTAATATAACCTGTTTATCAGAACACATTGAAGAAACCTTAAAAGTTACCACAAAAATCATGTTGAAGCCTCTTTTTTCTGGCCTGAGGATAGAAAGAACTAAGAAAATGATAAATTACCAGAGAAACACACAAGAAGATGATCCTGCCAATGTGGCGCATAAGACCTACTTAGAAAGACTGTTCGCAAAAAAAGGTTACGGAAGTTCTGTTTTGGGTAGTGAAGAATCGCTGAAAGCTATAAAAAAGAAAGATGTCAAAAATTTCTATGATAGCTATTTCAAGACAAAGAACATGGTTGTGGCTGTTATCTCGGATTTAGAAAAGGCTCCTCTTATCGAAATCCTCGATGAATATTTTGCAAAGCTTCCTTCTGGCAAGCCGGCGGAATCAAAGCCGAACTCTGTGACAATCCCAGAAGAGAGACAAGTCTTCATAGAAAAAGATACCAAGCAATTCTTCATTTCTCTTGGTTTCCCTCTACCTAAGATCACGCGTAAAAATTTTGCTCTCGCCTTTATTGTAGAAAACCTTCTTGGAAAAGGAGTCGGCTCAAGACTTTGGGACTTAAGATACATAGAGAAACTTGCCTACAATGTTAATGCACAAGCAACACTGATGAAAGATGGAGGGATGCTCGAGGCTTATCTCGAGACAGATAAAGAGAAAAAAGAGGTAGCCCTTGAGGCTTTAAAAAAGGTTCTGAGCAGGCTTTTCGAGAAAGGGATTACTGAAGAGGAACTTGAAGTCACAAAAATCAACGCAAAAGCCTCCTTCCTGAGAGAAAACGAAACAAAAATAATAAGGGCCGGGAATCTTGTCTCCTTTGAGGCTCTTGGTCTCGGCTACGAGTTTCTTAGCGGATTTTTCCTGGAAATAGATGCAATCGGCCTTGATGAAATTAACACCTACATCAAAGATATCCTCAACCCCGAAAAAGAAGTGGAAGTCGTCATCGGCCCCAAAGATTAAATTTTATTCGGCTGTAATTTCCTCCAATTCTCTTACTTTTTTTGGTATGGATTTCCCGAGGACTCTGCTTCCGTCTTCTGTAACCAGAACATTATCCTCTATTCGAATTCCTCCAAAATCTTTGTACTTCTCAACTCTTTCATAATCTATGAATTGGGTTAATTTCTTCTCTCTTTTCCACTTATCGATCAGGGCTGGGATAAAATATATTCCAGGCTCTACTGTCAATACATGACCTGGTTGAAGTTCCTTGGCAAACCTTAAATAGGCAAAGCCAAACTGATCACTCCTTTTAGTCTTATCATCATAGCCTACATAATCCTCTCCCAAATCCTCCATATCATGAACATCAAGGCCTATCAAGTGACCCAATCCATGGGGGAAGAACATGGCATGAACTCCTTCCCTCACCGCATCTTCAATATCACCTTTTATCAGGCCCAGATCTTTCAATCCAGACGCAATAATTTTTGAAATTTTAAGGTGAATTTCTCTGAATTTTATCCCAGGTTTAATCGAATGAATGGCTGTTTCTTGAGAGTGGAGCACTATCTCGTATATTTCTTTTTGTTTTTCGTTAAATTTCCCGCCGACAGGGATTGTTCGGGTAATATCGGAAGCATAGTGCATCTCAGACTCTGCGCCAGAATCGTTCACAAGAAGCCGGCCTTCTTTAAGGACGTTACCATGATAATGATTGTGCAGAATCTGGCCGTCAATTGTTAATATTGTCGGAAATGACAGTTGGCAACCATGAGAAAGCGCAATTCCCTCTATTTCTCCCACAATCTCTCTTTCATACACACCAGCCTTTGCCATCCTCATGGCAGTTGTATGCATTTCATATGATACGCTGTGAGCTTTTTCCATCTCATCAATTTCTTCATCTATCTTAACCGATCTCTGCGCCACCACCTCTTTTATAAGCTCCTTAGAAATATTTTTCTGTATGACATCAGGGTCAAGATCCAGCAATTGAGCTAACTTCAATCTCGTCTCAGGTCTGTAAGGAGGAAGAAAATGAACCTTTTTTCCTTTCTGGATTGCCTTTTTTACTATCTCTTCAAGTTGATTGAGCGGGGCTGTCTCTTTAATACCTGCTCCCAGGGCTCTTACTAATAATAAAGGTTGAAAGCCCATCCAGATGATATCCTCAATTTCTACGTCGTTCCCAAAAACGACCTCCTTGTCTTCATCAATATCTATAACAGCCGCAAGAGCGGGAAAATCTAGACCAAAAAAATAGAGAAACGTGCTGTCCTGTCTGAAATGATATGGATTTCCTTGGTAATTCATGGGAGATTCTTCGTTTCCAAAAAAAAGAATCAACCCTGATTTGATTTTTTCTTTTAAACGACTCCTCCGTTGAACATAAATTCTTGCATCAAACATTCCTCTTCTCCTTTTTTATTTTGACCATTTTTTTATTAGTATGGGCGCGATGAATCAAGCCTCTACATCCTACAATACATTTTTCCTTTTCGCATCTACTTCTTTTTTATTCGCGCATCCTATTCAAGGCCTGTTTGATGAATCAAATCCATACAAACAGTTATTTATATAGCAAAAAGGTGGGCTTGATGAATCAAGCCCCTACACAATATGAACCAAACCCTTCAGAATATAAATCATGCACCTGCAATTTAATGTCGGTTTGATAAATTGAATCCATACAAACAGTTATTTATATAGCAAAAAGGTGGGCTTGATGAATCAAACCCCTACAGAATGTAAATCATGTATCAGCAATTTAGAATGATTTGTGTTCAGTGCGTTTGATGATTTCATCCTGAAGATCAACGGCAATATCAACAAAATAATCACTGTAGCCTGCAACCCGCACAATAAGGTCTCTGTATTTCCCGGGGTTTTTCTGGGCGTCTCGGAGCATATCCGCACTGACAACATTAAGCTGTATATGATGGCCATCGAGCTTGAAGTACGACCTTATAAGATGAGCAAGCTTATCTATGCCATCTTCATCTGCCAGAAGATGCGGAGTGAATTTCTGGTTAAGAAGCGTCCCTCCTGTCCGCACATGGTCCATTTTTGAAGCAGATTTAATGACAGCGGTCGGACCTTTTCTATCTGCTCCCTGAACTGGAGAGATCCCCTCAGATAGAGGCTCTGAGGCCTTTCTCCCGTCCGGGGTGGCACCGACAACTTTCCCAAAATAAATATGAACCGTTGTTGGCAGAAGATTAATCTCGTAAAATCCCCCTTTTGTATTGGGCCGTCCTCTCACAGCACTATAATAGGCTTCAAAGATTGATCTCATTATCTCATCAGTATAATCATCGTCATTTCCGTATTTTGGTGTTTTGTTTAAAAATCTCTGACGGAGAGGCTCATCCGCTTCAAAGTTATTTTCCAGCACCTTCAGGAGATCTTGCATGCTGACTTTTTTTTCATCAAAGACATTGTATTTAACAGACGTCAATACATCGGTCAACGTGCCCAGGCCTACACCCATAATATAAGAAGTATTGTAACGTGCTCCTCCATCATGGTAATCCTTTCCTTTGGCTATACAATCATCTATGAGAAGAGAGAGAAAAGGAGATGGAAGATACTCGGCGTACAATCTCTCGATGACATCATTCCCTTTAACCTTGATATCCACAAAATAGTTTAGCTGTTTTTTAAATGCCTCGAACAAATCTTCAAACGATTTAAATGAAGATGCATCGCCGGTCTTAAGGCCAATTTCTTTTCCTGTCCGGGGATCAACTCCGTTATTCAACGTAATCTCAAAAACTTTGGTCAAATTAAAATAACCTGTGAGGTTATAGTTTTCTTTTCCGAAAGCACCTGTTTCGACACAACCGCTGGCTCCTCCGTTTCGCGCATCCTCAACGGATTTTCCCTGTCTTACAAGCTCCTGGACAATAGCATCCGTGTTGAAAACAGAAGGCTGGCCAAAGCCTGTCTTTATTATTTTCAGTGCCCTTTTCAAGAAAGCATCAGGAGTTTTTTTGCTTATCTGAACCATAGAACTTGGCTGTAAAATCCTCATCTCCTCGACTACATCGAGGATTAGATAAGAGAGTTCGTTGACTGCATCAGAACCATCTTGTTTTATCCCGCCTGTATTAATCAGAGCAAAATCAGTGTAAGTGGCACTTTCTTCTGCAGTTACTCCGACTTTTGGAGGTGCGGGCTGATTGTTGAATTTTATCCAGAATGCTTGTAATAACTCCGTGGCTTTCTCCCGGGTAAGAGTTCCCTCTTCCAGCCCTTTCTTATAGAAAGGATACAGATGCTGGTCGAGCCTTCCTGGATTAAAAGAATCCCAGGTATTAAGCTCTATAATAACTCCAAGGTGCACAAACCAGTAATACTGTAAAGCTTCCCAGAAATCCCGGGGAGTGCGGGCTGGAACACGGGAGCAGTTTTCTGCGATTCTTTCTAATCCCTTCCTTTTTTCCGGATTCTTTTCCTTTTTAGCCAGCTCTCTTGCCTTCTCAGCATGACGCTCTGCATACATAATCAGCGCATCAGTACAAATCTCCATCGCCTTCAGTTCTTCGTTTTTTTTAGCGGCTTCAGGATCATTCGAAGAATCAAGGTTTTCAATGCTCCTTTCTATGTCTTTTTTAAAGTCAATAAAACCCTTCTTGTATATCTTATCGTCTAAAACAGTATGTCCGGGTGCTCTCTGCTCCATGAATTCAGTAAAGACTCCTGCTTCATAAGCAGCCTTCCATTCCTCCGGCATCTCGCCGAATATTTTGTCTCTTATAGCTTTGCCTTTCCAGAATGGGATGATTTCCTCTTCGTATAATTTCTTTGTTTCTGCATCGACTGCAAAAGATGTCTTCTTTCTCGTATTTAGTATTCTGAGGTCTTCAAGACTATGAGCTGTAATTTCTGGATAAGTTGGAGTTGCCCTTGGTGCAGGCCCCCGCTCTCCGACGATAAGCTCATTCTCGCTGATGCATACTACCTTGTTCTCAAGTAAATATTTGAAGGCTAACGCTCTCCGAACAGGAGAAGAAACCTTATCAGCCGCATCACTTTTATAAAACTCGGTGATGAGCTTTGCTCTCTCTGGAGTAACATAGGGCTTTATGCTCAAGCTCTGCTCTCTTAACTTTTTTATCCTCTCCTTCACGCCCTAACCTCCTGTTTTTACGGAAAAACCAGAATCAGTAAAGATCTTTTTTATATCTTCAATCCTCTCATCCGACGGGGATTGAAATGTTATCGGAGATCCTTCCTTTCTTAATCTTTTGTATTTTTCACAGCCCCCTCTATGATACGACAAGAGGTTTATTTGTTTTATGCTCTTGAGGCTCTGAAGAAAGTCAACAAACATGTGGATACTCTGGTTATCATCATTAATCCCTGATATGAGTGGAATACGAACAGCAACAGATTTCCCTAGTTCTGTAAGTTTCCTTAAGTTCTCGAGGATAAGCTTGTTTGAAACTCCAGTGTATTTCTCATGCTTTTCATCATCCATGATTTTAAGATCATATAAAAATAAATCTACCTTGTCGTATATTCTACTCAAATCCTCAAAAGAAACATACCCTGAAGTATCCAGCGTAACATGAATATTTTTCTTTCCAATCTCTTTAAGTAAAGCTTCTAAAAAATCCACATGCATCAGGGGTTCGCCGCCAGAAAATGTGATGCCTCCGCCTGATTCATCAAAGAATATCCTGTCTTTTTCTATCTCAGCCAAAAGTTCCTGAACCGTTACTTCCCTGCCAACAATTTCGAGAGCTTCATAGACACAAACCTCCTCGCACTTGGCACACAAATCACATTTGGCTTTATCTATCTCGATGGAATTCCCATCTTTTGAAATTGCATCCTGGGGACAAGCAGAAACACACTCGTTGCATTCTCTTGCACATCTTGATGAGCGCAGTATAATTTCAGGATTAGTTTCTTGACCTTCTGGGTTCTGGCACCACTGACACCGGAGAGAGCATCCCTTAAGGAAAATAGTAGTTCGAATTCCAGGACCGTCGTGGATAGCATAGCGCTTGATGTCAAAAATTATGCCTTTAGCCACTTACGGTATCCTCAATGATTATTTTACTAATTTTTCGTGAAGGAATCACCCACGAAGGATGAAAATGGATATTTGTTATTCTTCCCTATTTCAATGTCAGCACTGGTTTGCCGAGCTTTTTCTCGTCTACACTGATGCCGAGCCCTGGTCCGGAGGGAACTTCGAGCTTACCCTCTTTTCTCTTCGGCGCATCCTCTGCAAGATGGACATCATTGTAGCTGTTAAAGTCTGTGGATGTGAAATAGAATTCTGGTTGCGTGCTTCCAACAAGATGAGCAATTGCAGCAGTCGTAATATCCCCTCCCCAACTATCTTCAATAGTCATCGCAATTCCGAGTGACTCGCATAAATCTCTCATTTGTTTGGTTCTGGTCAAACCTCCGAGCCGAGAAATCTTAAGGTTTACAACATCCATGGCTCGCTGATTATAGGCGTTCATTAGGGAGTCAATTCCTTTGATCACTTCATCTAAGACCATTGGTAAATTGGTGTGTTCACGAACGGCAAGGCACTCCTCGATAGTAGAGCATGGTTGTTCGATGTAAAGATCCTCTCCTTCTAAGGCGTTAACCACCCTAAGCGCTTTGTGCATCAGCCAGCCTGTATTTGCATCAGCCACAAGGATATCGCCTGGTTGAATCATTTTAAGGACGGCTTTGATGCGCTTGACATCCTTATCAGGATCACCTCCGACCTTAAGCTGAAATCGTCGATATCCTTCCTCCCTGAAACGCGCCACATCATCGGCCATTTCCCTTGAAGAGCCTTGAGATATCGCCCTGTAAAGGGGAAAACTACTTACAAAACATCCACCCAACAGAGTACAAATAGGAAGTCCTGCTGCTTGACCGAGAATATCCCAGCAAGCTATGTCGAGAGGAGATTTGATGTAATTATGCCCGCTCAGTGCTGAATCCATAAGGTTATTTATAACATTGATCTGAAGAGGGTCCTGGCCAAGCAGGAGAGGGCCTATCTCCCCCACCCCACTGGGCACTCCTCTCGCGTAGGCCTCCATGTAAGCGGAGCCCAGAGGACAAACTTCTGCAAATCCGCTTAGGCCTTCATCAGTAGATATTTTGATGATTGTGCTAATAAAGGAAGTGACTGCATGGCCTCTGGACCAGGCATACTTTTGGTCTATAAGTTTATAGTTAACCTGGTAAACATCAATCTGGGCGATTTTCATTTAAAGCCTCCTAGGGGATGTTCCCCGAAGTACACGGCTTTTCAAGATGGAACTCTTTTAATTTTAAGATCTATTAATTTCTATATCATGGATGAATAGGTATGACACCTTGGGGAACTTCCTCCCTTTCTCTTATAACTTCAAATCTATTAATTACCGTATCATGAAAGAACAGGCATGGCACTTTGAGGAACATTCCCAGTAGTATGGTTAACCGGTTTGTTCCTGCATAAGCTAAATGGGGCCTGGCACCATTATTTATTTATTGGGGCCTGGCACCATTATTATGGCACCATTATTAAAATGGGGCCTGGCACCATTATTTTATACATAAGCTAAATGGGGCCTGTCCCCATTATGCTTCTCCATTATAATTTTGCGAGTTTGTTCAGCTCTTCCCAATCTTCATCGACCTGCTTTTGGTATTCTTCTAAAACCCAAGCGTTTTCTTCTTTAAAAAGATGGCGGAATCTCCCCTGGGGTTTAATCCATTCCAAAACCGGCTTCTTCTCTTTAGGTATATAATTGATCTTGTACTTTCCGTTTTCAACTTCATACAGCGGCCAGACACAGGTATCGAGCGCAGTCTGAGCCAGCCGAATTCCCTGAGATTCATCATATTTCCATTCGGTCGGACAGAAACAAAGGACATTCAAAAACGCAGGCCCTTCTGTTTCAAAAGCTTTTTGTGCCTTTTTGTAAAGGTCCTGCCACCTGTTTGGACTGGCCTGGGCAACATAAGGAATGTTATGGGCAACCAAAATCTTTGTCAGATCCTTCTTGCGCTGTAATTTTCCAGGACTCTGCGTCCCTTCGGGAGAAGTCGTAGCTGAGGCCCCCAAGGGAGTTGCCGAAGATCTTTGTCCTCCGGTGTTGGCATAAGCATTGTTGTCATAACAGACATAAACAATATCGTGTCCTCTTTCCATAGCTCCCGACAGTGCCTGGAGTCCTATATCATAGGTTCCGCCATCACCTCCAACACCTAAGAATTTTATCTTCTTATCCTCGGGAATCCTCCCCTTGTTTTTCAAAGCCTTGTACATGGATTCGACTCCCGCAATTGTCGAAGCTGCATTCTCAAAAGCACTGTGAATCCAGGTCACATTCCATGAAGTTCGGGGGAAAATGGTTGTACAGACCTCAAGGCAACCCGTGGCGTTAGCAATGATAAGAGGGTCTTCAGTGGCCCTTAAAACGATTCTAAAAATAAGGGGAATGCCACAGCCTAAACACATTCCATGACCTGCGACCAATCTATCTTCCATAGCGGCTAAATCTTTTAACTTTGCCATTTATTTCTCCTTTTCTTTACTCTCTTAAATTGATGTAACCGT
Organism: Candidatus Aminicenantota bacterium; assembly: GCA_004377005.1. Lineage (GTDB taxonomy): Bacteria > Acidobacteriota > Aminicenantia > Aminicenantales > Aminicenantaceae > SOIV01. The sequence continues at coordinate 54,542 of SOIV01000268.1, forward strand.
ATATCTCCTCAACTTTCCCTGTTTCTGCAATCTTTTCCAGTTTCAAAGCTACTTCTTTAAAATGCTCTACTTTTATGTCCCTTCCTCCAAGGCCATAAACATAATTCACGATATGTGGACGCTCAGCGTAATCATAAAGAGCAGAGCGAACCTCAGTGAAAAGAGGGGCTCCAAAAGCTCCAGGACTCGAAGAACGGTCGAGAACAGCTATGGCCTTCATCTTCTTCAATGCCTCAGCGATTTTCTCATGGGGAAACGGACGAAAAATCCGAGGTTTGAGGAGCCCGATTCTCTTCCCATCTGACCTTAACTCATCTACGGCATCTTTACATGTTCCTGCTGCAGAGCTCATAACAACGATACACAACTCAGCATCATCCATCCTGTATTCTTCGAAAAAGCCGTATTCGCGGCCAAATTTCTGGCCGAACTCCTTGCCAACAGCCTCGATGACCGGAGGAGCATTCTCGATGCCTTCCATCTGGTTTCTTTTGTGCTCAAAGTAATAATCGGTAAAATCAATGGGACCCACTGTCATCTTCCGGCTTGTATCCAGAAGAGGATAGACAGATTTGTACTCTCCGACAAACTTTTTGACTTTAGCGTCGTCCTCGACCTGGATGACTTCCAGGGAATGACTGATGATGAAGCCATCCAATCCAACAAAAACCGGAGTTCTGACCTTTAAATCTTCTCCGATACGAAAGGCCTGAATAAAATTGTCGTAAGCTTCCTGGCAGTTCTCAGAATAGATCTGGATCCATCCAGAATCTCTGGCACCCATGGTATCGCTGTGGTCGCCATGAATGTTAATAGGTGCGCTAAGGGAGCGATTAACTATGGCTGCTACGATCGGAAGCCTCAAACCGGCAGCTATGTAGAGCATCTCCCACATGAGTGCTAACCCCTGAGAAGCAGTGGCTGTCATCACCCTTCCCCCTGCCGATGAAGCTCCGATGCAGACGCTCATAGCGCTGTGTTCACTTTCCGGGCAGACAAATTCGCCTGTGATCAATCCATCTGCTTTAAATTTGGCGATTGTCTCAACGATTGCCGTGGATGGAGTTATGGGATAGGCGGCCATCACATCAGGATCAATCTGCCTTACAGCTTCTGCTATCGCCTGATTTCCGTTTAATGTTTTGAGTGTGCTCATTCCGCATCCCCTTCAGCAAGCTTTGCTTCTTCTTTTACCATAATAATGGCCTTCTCTTTTGGTGGACACTCCACAGAACACATTCCACAACCTGTACAATAATCGTAATTTATCCCTTTTACTTCGTCTCCTTCAACGAGGATGGCTGAATGCGGACAGTAAAGCCAGCAAAAAAAGCACTGAATGCATTTTTCCTCTATAAACTGTGGCTTTTTTCCTGAACGCCAGGTCCCGGTTAAATTCTTTACAGAGTTTCCTGCATCAAGGTTTATGGTGCCGATTGTCAATTCTTTCCAGGTTTCTTTTTTCATCCTTCTTTTACCTCCTTTAGAGCTCTGTCTATGGTTCGCACGTTCTTCTCAACAACCTCGGGCCTCAGTTTTTTTCCAAGAGAGATCTTTATCTTATCTTTAAATTTTTTAAGGTCCATGAGCTCAGTGATTTTTACCAAGGCTGCGACCATGGGCACGTTGGGAATAGCTCTTCCCAGTTCATCCGAAGCTATGGTGTAAGCATCTAATGCATAAATTTTCCTTGCTCCTAAAGACAGCCTCTCTCGAATAAGATCAATGTCAAAAGTTGTGTTCATCAGGAAAATCGTATCCTCTTTCGCACCACCGCTTATATCCACAATGCCCAGCAAGGATGGGTCAGTGACCACGACAATGTCAGGATTATAGACATGACTGTGCGTGCGGATGGGATTTTTGCTGATTCGATTAAAAGCCATTATGGGAGCACCTCTCTTTTCTGCCCCAAATTCGGGGAATGCCTGAACATATTTGTCTTTTTCTGAAGAGAGCACATCTGCCAAAGTTACTGCTGCCGTAACAACTCCCTGGCCAGCACGACCGTGCCAGCGTATTTCGATTAACTCTTTCATTGAGCCTCCTTTCTCTAAAATCTAAATGATTTCTCCCTTCTATAGTTCATTGTCTAAAAATACATAAAAGGGGAAATGAGCTTAATTATCACGCAAAATTCTATTCCTTGATTTCTGTCCTTCCTTCTAAAGCTTTTTTGATGGTAACCTGGTCGGCATAATCAATATCAGATCCTACTGGCAATCCCATGGCTAATCTTGTCAGCTTGATGTTGAAATCTTTTAAAATTTTCGCTAGATAGACGGCTGTGGACTCCCCTTCCACAGTGGGATTAGTGGCGATAATAATTTCTTTGAGATTGCCATCTTTTATTCTCTTCTCCAATTTCTCTGTCTTTAACTCATCGGGTCCTACTCCCTTTAAGGGAGAAAGGGCTCCTAAGAGAACATAATATCTTCCGGTGTAAATCTCGGTTTTTTCTATGGAGAATATATTAAACGGTTCTTCAACGATACAAAGGACTTCGTCGTTTCGGCTGGAGTCAGTGCAATACTGACAAGGATCGACATGAGTCATGCTATTACAAATGGAACAGTAAAATGTGTTGCGCTTGGCATCTTTTATTGCTTTTGCCAATTTATCTGCTTCTTCCTGGGGAAGACTAATGATATAAAATGCAATTCTCTGGGCAGTTTTGGCTCCGATGCTCGGAATTTTCTTCAGCTCCTCAATAAGGAGATTCAGAGGATGGGTTTGATCAATCATCAGAAAAGCCCAGGAATTTTAAGACCCATCCCAAATTTCCCCATTTTTTCGGATACGTTTTCGTCCACTTTTGTCCCAGCATCGTTAAATGCAGCAATGATCAAATCCTGGAGCATTTCAATATCATCTTTATTTACAACTTCCGGATCAATGCTGATTGATAACAAACTTTTTGAGCCGTCAAGGGTGACAGTCACCATTCCGCCCCCGCTCGATCCGTCTACTCTCATCTCTGCTAATTCTTCCTGGAGTTTATCCTGCATTTCCTTTGCGGTCTTTAACATTTTTTGTAAATTTGCCACATTTTTCATTTTTTTCTCCCTAAATCGAAAGGCAATTTATTTTTATCATCCTCAGATTTTTTTATGGGTTTAATCGAAAGCACCTGTGCCTTGAATTTATCCATAAAAGACTGAACAGAGGGGTCCTTCATAGCTGTCTCAATCTCTCGCTCCCTTTTTCCTTTATCTTCTTCGAATTTACTGGGTATCGTTTCGTTTATTTTCTGATTAGAGACTTCTGGAACTTTTTCTTCCAGCATCTTTTCTTCCAGCACCTTTTCTTTCTGGAAAGTATTCTTGTTGAATTCTTTTCCAGATGGAGATCCCAGTTCTTTTTTAATATCTTCTAGCTCCTG